>CAIKAA010000512.1 GCA_903825275.1 uncultured Fibrobacterota bacterium
AACAGACGATGGCCTACCGCCAAAATATCATCGAACTGGCCTTTGCCATCGGGGTCGACCGATTGCAGGCCCGCATAGCGCCAGCCAAACGGCGCCGCCGCAGCCGGGCCAGTGGAATGGCTACATGCCATCAGTCCAAGCATCATGGCCAAAAGGAATGTTTTCATGGGGTGATCCCAATTCCCGTGGCCCGCGTAAAGTTCGAGCCTAACCCCACAAAGGCTTGGTCGTCGGTGCTGTTCCAAAAGCTCCAGTCGGGGTAGTGAAAGCCTAAAGCGGCGCCATCGGGAGTCGGCCAGACCGCGCCCGGAGCCAGGTTGAGGTTGGTGCAAGTGAGTAGAACATTCCAATTGCCCGACCCGCTGTCCTGTTGACTGACCGAACACCCAGGCGCCCAGTACAGCTCGGCCGTGGGGTTTAGGCTAGGTTCGGCATGGATCGGAAAATGCAGAGTGAAGTGGTTGAGCACCGCACCGGTCAGATTGGTGACCCGCACCCGGGGCTTGACGATATTGGTCTCGGAAGGCGATTCATTTTTGAATTCAATCTTCACCGCCAAAGACTGACGAGTTGTATCCACGTGCAGAGAGTCCGGTGGCGACACAATCCCACGGTCCAAAGCCGGCTTGTCCCCCCAAAGCACCTTGCCAGTAGCATCGGTTACCACGACCCGCGTGTTGATCTGGACACTGCCATCGACCCCCTGATGGGAGGGATCCTTGGAATGGTCCCAAGAGCTCCAATCGGCCAAATTCACTCCCCACTGGCCCGCGCTGACCACTTGGCCAGGATACAGGATATGGGTACCAAACAGCGCATCGACCGCCCAATAGCCACCACCCAAGGGCCGTAGGGTCAAGTCCGCCTCGGGGGTGTACCAATCGTTGAGCAGGGGAATTTTGCCGACCGGAAATTGGAAGTACCAGGTCGCCTTGAGGTGGTCGAAGGGGGTGTTGCCCCGGTTCTGGAGGGTGATCAAGGGTTTGCTCTGGTTGGCTGCCCCCATCGCTTGCTCCTGGGTCTGGACCTCTAGGGAGGGGTTTTGGAGGTACAACCCCAATCCGCCATCCGACAGATCTTTGCCCCAAATCAAATGTCCCAGGCCATCATAGCCAGCGATCTTGGCGTTGAGCTTGGCCTCGCCCCAATTGCGGTCTTCCGAGGGGTCTTTGACCAAGGGCCAGCCCGACCAATCCGAATAGCGCAAGGAAATTTCCGAAAGGGCCCGGCTGGGCCAGATCGCCCCGGGGGCCAAAACCAATTGGGGGTCGGCAATCACCAGCCGCCACAAGTCCCCCGAGATGTGCTCGATATGGCCGGGAAAACCAGCCGGAGCATCGAGCACCGGTTGGCGCCCCGGATCGGCCCGGAACACATAAACCAACTTGATCCCCACAACGGGGTTGCGGCCCGTATTGGCCACCACAATCCGAGGTTTGGAGACATTGGTCTGCGTGCCGCGAACTTCTTGGTGCCAGACTTGGATCGCCACCAGGGGCTTGGGGTGCAAAAGACTGTCGGGAAGGGTCGCCTTCCCCACCAAAACGGCATTCGAGTCGGCCCCCACCTCGGGTTGGACCAGACCAATTTGCAGGTTGGGATTGCCCGCAGGCAACCAAATTGCCTTTTGAAGGGTCTGGCCATTCCAAGTCTTGGCGATGATTTTCAGGGAGTCAGCTACCCGCACGATTTGGGGACGGGTGGTCCAGCCCGGTGGGACCAACGTGGTTTGGGAGCTGGGAGTGCTGACCACAAGCCCCGCGACCGGGGTCCAGACCCCTACCAATGCAAGTGTGGCCGAGCCGGGTAACAGCGCCACGAACCCGGTCTTTCCGGTGTCCAAGGAAACGGCGGTGAATTGAAAATCTCCGGTTACCGGTACCATTTTTGCCTTTAGTGGACCGGTGGCCGGAAGGCTTGTGATCTGGGGCGTTGCGGGCAGGGGGAGCACAATCCCGGTTCCGGCCAGCAATTCTTGGCAACCAAAGTCCAAGGCGCAATAAATATCGTGGCCCATCCAAGCGGCCCCGCGCAGATCAAAGTGGGCCCCCAAGGCCCAGCCGGGCTGGCTCAGATCCGATGTCAGGTAGCCCTTTTTGGGGGTGGTCAGGCGGTACGAATGCAGGGTATCGGCAAAATCGACCGGAACCGTGCCATGGGGAATGATGGAGTCAGGATAACGCCCCAGGGTTGTGGCCTTTCGCAACAGATACCCGTGCGGATCCAAAAAATGACGTGGGTGTGCCAAAGGCTGCCAAGTTCCGCCAGCGATAAGCGCCTGCTGGCTTTGGGTTTCCACGGCCACATCGGAGTGGGCCAGCCAGCCATCACGGTAGGTGTCCAGGAACTTCATCAAAGGCATGTTCACCCCAATATCTTCCACCAAGCTGGAAAGGGGCTGTCCCAAAATATCTGCCAGGCCATAACACTCGGCCGATTGGGTCTGGACATCCATGTCGCAGAGCCCGCGGGTCTGCTCGGCCAATTCTGTGTGGATCACATCTCCCATCCCGGCGATGGAACTATAAAGGGGTTGCAGGTTCAGGTCCTGGCCATTGGGAAGGGTGGGGTAATTCGTTTTCAAACTCAAAATATTTAGCGAATTCACCGCCAGATGGGAGCCGTTCACTCGGTCGCTGAACATCCGCCGGTAGGCGTAATCGATTTCTTTGTTGGTCCTAGAGACCGTGATGGGATCACCGATTGGCGGGTCGATTTGGAACTGGAGCTGGTGGGTTTTGAGCCAATTCCCCGTGATGTTGACATCCAACCGAGAGGTGAGCCCAATCAAGGCCGCTCCGGCTCCGGCCACCAAATCCACGGGAATGGTGGCAACCGTTACCAAAGATCCTGCCACCACATCGGCGGTTTTGGCCAAAACCCCCGAATTGCCGAAATAATTCGAATTGTTGTTGTAAAACCAGTAGCCAAGTCCCCCGGTGGTCGCCACCCCGGCTCCGACAGATTGGGCCACCCGGCCCAACAGGGTGGGGTCGATGCTGATCTTGGCCAATTCAATGTCCAATCGCGCCGAGTCCTGCAACAATTGGCCCACCGACGACATGAAAGCCGCTGGAATTGCGTTCAAGGGGGTGACGGTGGTCGAACCAAAGTGGGGGGTGTTCACGGTGATCACCTTTCGCAAGTGGTTGGCCGCATTGGCGGCCCCCACCGGCATGGGGTGGCCGAATGGATCGGTGCCCGCGGCATGGGCCAGCATCTCACGCGTGCTGATCCCTCCTTGACTATGGCACACCAAGTCGATCTTTTTACTGGTATCGGTGGCCCACGAGGGGCCATAATGCTGGGTTAAGACTTCGGCGATCCGGTTGTAAAGTACCCACGACTCTCCAGGCTGGCCCGCAAAGACGGGTCCCCCATCGGTCCACCAGGGTTTGGGCTGGAGCCATTGCCCCGAATCGGATACCCATTGGTAGCCATTGAAGAAATAGATGCCGTTGTGGTTGATCCCCTCGCCTTTGGCCAATCTCTGCATTCTTGCCAAAATATCCGGGCCGGTGGCACTGCCATAGGCATCGGGAGTCGAGGCCACCAAGCCTTTGCCAAAGCCCGCCGGAGAGTCAAACAGATCGGCGTGCAATTCCAAAGAATCGACGGTGCGTTCAAATTTCAGAATGTATTCCTGCAGGGTAACTCCGTCCAAAACCAACGGATTGGCTCCGGTGGGTACAGCTCCCACAAAGGGAGCCGGTAGCAAACGATTGACATCCGAGGCCTGGATCCAAAGCCGGATCCCTCCCTTGACCACCATCCCGTTGTAGGAATCAATGCTCCCGACAGGAGGGTGCTGGCGGATAAACTCAGCAAGGTCAAGCTTATGTTGGATAAACGCGAGCTGATTTTGAACAACGTTACCCGGGTTAATCGGATAACTGTTCAGGTTGTCGAAATTCACCGTCAAGCTTGCCAGGCTCAACTGGGCCTGCCATTGAATGCTGGAGCCGTCCCCGCAACTGCCTCCAAAAGGGACCCTGGCAACCATTTGGACCAAATTGCTCAGTCCAAATGGATTGGCTGAAACAGCCACCGAATCCCAAATGGCTCCCTGGGGGCGGATTTGAATGGTCTTGGTGGTACAAGACGGGGACTCGACTCCCCAGGTTTCCGTGTACAGCGCTCCCAGCCCATGCACAAATAGCACCGGAGTCGACAATTTCGAGGTCCCTCCCGGGTAGGGAGGTAGGGTGACGGTCATGCCCCTCCAGGCCGCCTTGATGTCGTCGACCGGGAATTTTTTCCAGTTGCCGTTGATCGCTCCAATTTCATGCGGGGAGGCGTAGCCACCAAAAGAGAACATGGCATTGTGCATGATCCAGGTCGTGGTGTCAACGCTGACTGGCGGGTAACCGGTAAACTGATGGGTCTGCCAGCTTTCCGTGCGGTAGGTACCGCAACCTCCTTCGGCCGAAACCTCGCCGTCCTGGCCATTGTCGTCTTGACCAGTAAACAGAATCTCCCCTGGGTAGGAGACTCCATTGCCACAGGTGATGGTGTAGGGGACATAGAAATAGCTATGGATATTATCCCCACCAATGACACACCCCAAGCCGCCCACTTCCGAAATTCCGACCCCACCCGTAACATTGGCTTGGTCGATATGAAACGTCATCGGATCAAGGCAGGTATTGATGATCGGAATGCTGGTAGAGTCTACCAAAACGCCTTGGTCAAAGTGTTGGTGGTCGTAGGTCTGCGGGTCGGCATGACCCAAACCTGCCAAGGAGGCCACCATCATCCAAAATGAAAAACTTATTCCCGAATGGCTCAATCGGGAGGGGGAGGTTATCGCTTGTTTTATTGCCGGGAAAGACATTTGATCCACCTTGAAAATTGCGCTTGAGAATTGGTCGCATCCTCAATCTACCTCAATCGCTCCTCTCGGTCACCAGTTTTTGTCGGGTCTTGAATAATTTTTTGCATTTAATCCCCCCCAGGCGAAGTGGGTTCAAGCTTGACGTCGGCAAGTAAGCGCCACACCCCAGCAAGCCATGCGTGGCTTCAGGCCGACGATCTTGGGATTAAGAAGCAAGCGTTCGAAAAGTGACCCCAAGAGATTCAAATTCATCGGACCATCTTCGGTCTCATCATTGGGGTACTTTGTTCTAATTTCCGAGTCCACCGCCGTTGGAGAGTTCAGCTCCTCCATTTTTTAAGCAGGAATGCCCAATGAATAAAGACGTTGCCATTGTCGTGGTGGCCGACGAGATCCTGCAGGGGCGCCGGACCGAAGCCAATGCGGCGTGGCTGGCCCGAACGCTGTTTGAAATGGGTGTCCCATTATGGGAAACCCGGGTGGTATCCGACCGGCGCGGTGCCTTGGAGGACGCCTTGAACGCACTGCGCTCCCCCACCCGCACGGTGTTGGTCACCGGCGGATTGGGACCAACTCGCGACGACCGCACCCGCGAGGAGGTGGCTCGTTTTTTTGGACGGAATTTGTCGCCATCTCCTGAGGCCTTGGCGTTGGTAAACGCCTCTTACGAACGGCGCGGCATCGTGCTCGACAAGGCCGGGGAATCGCAGGGAGATCTGCCCGAGGGCGCGACCTTGATCCCCAACCCTGCGGGAACCGCTCCGGCCTTTCTGCTGGAACACGAGGGGTATTGCGTCGTTTGCTTCCCCGGGGTCCCGCGCGAGATGCGCGCGATCTTTCAGGAAAGCGTGCGCGACCTGTTGGCGTCCAGCGCCGATCCACCGGGCTTGGCGAGATTGTTCACTCATGGTCTTGGGGAATCGCTCCAAGAGCAAAGGATGTCCGAGCTGGGACTGGAAGGGGTCGAATTCTGTTCGCTTCCCGGTTGGTGGGGAGTCGAGATCCAATGCCTGGTGCGGGGCGAAGGGCAAGACCGCCAAAAGCGAGCCGAGCAAGCGCTGGAACAAGTCGCCGAAAAACTCGGAGAGGGCGTCATCCGGCCTTTGGGAAAAACCCTGCGCCAATCCTTGTTGGACCTTTTGCGGAATAAAAATTGGCAAGTCGCCTTCGCGGAATCCTGCACGGCGGGCTTGGCCTGCGCGGAACTGGTCGGGGAACCGGGGGCCTCGGACGTGCTCGCGGGAGGCGTGGTCGCCTACTCCAACGAGCTCAAAACGTCCCTTTTGGGTGTTTCTTCCACCACTCTCGAAACCCACGGAGCTGTTTCGCGGGAAACCGCGTTGGAAATGGCCCGTGGCGCCGCCAAAATTTGTCCGAATGGCCGTGGGCTTGGGCTGGCGGTGACCGGCATCGCCGGTCCGGATGGTGGCACATCCGAAAAGCCCGTCGGGTTGGTCTGGATTGCGGCCAGTTCCCCTATCGAGGAAGTCGCCCTAGAGTTGCGCTTGGTCGGCAGCCGCGACGACATCCGTCAACGCGCAGCTTGGCGATTGATTGGACTGGGCTGGCGTATTGTCCGGTAGCTTTTCGCTTTTCCCCCAACTTGGGTCAAGGCCGTGAAGTCCTATCCGTTTCTGCCCTATGGAGTTGATCTACCCGAGGTTCGGCGGCTTTGGAACGGGGATCTCACGAGGGCCAAAAACATGGCGATCAATGCCGTATGCCAGAGGATGTAACCATCTGGCGCTTTGGCCAAACGCTGAAAAGTCAGGCGAAGAACGGAAACGGGGATCTTGTGGATCAAAGGCTTGAGGCGCGACAACCATTTTTGGCGATTGCCAAATTCTGTCATCCAACTCTTTTGGTAGGCTCGTTCCTCAATGTCGAGACCGTCAACGACCAAACTCCTTGCGGCATGGCGTCCCGCCAAAGTGCCGGCGCACAAGGACTCGACGATCCCTCCGCGCGAAATGGCATTGATCATCCCCGCCGCATCACCCGCTTTGAACAATCCGTTGTGAGCGATTCGACCACCGCCATACCCGTTGGGAATGGCACCCCCGCGAACCTGAATTCCCTTTGAAGCGCCTGGCAAAAGGCCTTCCAAAAAAATCTCCAACCCTTTTCGAGAAGAGATCGACGAGCCTCGCCCCACAACCACCCCGACGTTGGCGACCCGATCATCGCGTGGGAAAAGCCAGGCGTAGCCACCCGGAGCGTAGGAAGGATGGAGCCACAATTGGATCGCATCGCCAGGATAGGTCAATCCTTCGACCAAGGCGAAAGCCCCCGTCTCGAGATCGTCCTTGCCCTGGGCAAAACCTTCGTCCCGCCCGATCGAAGACCCAGGTCCCGAGGCATCGATCACACGCCGGGCCTTGATCTGGGTGCATGACCGATCTTCACTGGGGTGCAATTCGACCAGACGGAAACCGGTCGAATCGGGGCCACTCACCCCCACGACCCTGGTTCGGAAGTGGCAGACAACCCCAAGCTCTACACAATGGTCCGCCAAGCCACGGTGATACCCGGCGCGGTCCAAAATCCATCCCGAGTCATCCGGAGAACGCCATTCGAACGACGCTCCTTGGGTTCCCAAAATGCACCCCAAAATTTGTCTTCGCTTCCAGGGGGATGCGTCGAGGGGACTCCATTTTAAAAACGAGGCTTGGCGAACCGCTTCGGCACAAGAAACCGGTTCCCGCCAGGGATCGCGACCATCCAGAAGGACGACAGTTTTTGCCCCAGTTCGCACGGCCTGGATGGCTGCGGCCAGTCCGGCAGGACCTGCGCCGACAACCACCACGTCACAAGTTGGGGGCAAGGATTCGCGGAACGATTCGATCATAACCGGTTAAGATAGAAGCCCACAATGGATTCGCTGCTGTTCAACCCTTGGGTCGAAGGACTCGTTCCAATTTCGTCAAGGTCACGGGGAATTCCATTTCGGCATGGGGGGCCCATTTTGGCCTGTCGGGGCAAGAGAGAGGAGTGGAAAATCACCACGCGGCGAGTAGTTTCCACCAACCGGTCCCAAGTTCGGGTCCCCGGTTCGGCGACCGCCACTCGGACCACATCCTGTCGATCTTGGAAATCTTCGATTCGGGACGTGACTTCCACTTCACCAATCGACCGCAGGACGGCCTCAAAAGGATCTGGAACGAACACATCCATCGCCCGGTGCAACAAAAGTTTCCGATCCGTGTTGGCGATGGGAATGCTGCGGGTGTCCGAATTCCCCAAAGCCTCTGGAAGGGCGCCCAACCCCAAAATTTCCACGGAGCGGGCATGGACCAATTCCAGGGTATGGGGAATGCCCTCTGGCTGGCGCAACCACTTGGCTTCGTCGCGGTGGATCGATCGAACCGTGGTGCAGGGGTGCCAGGCTGGCTCGGTCAGATGGGCGAGCTCGGAAACAATATCCAAAACCCGCCCCCCGACACTTGGCTCCCAAATTTGGGCATCACCGCGCCGCCCCAACAGATCCACCACCGCTTTCCAGACCGAATCCGGAACCTCCAATCCCCGCAAGGTTTCCAGTGCCAGGTTGGCGGGATCGGTTCCAAACGCATGGGCCAAATGCTGGCGGATCGGGATGCCTTCCTCCCAGGCCTCGGCCTTGACTTCGCCGTACTCGGTTTCCAAAGCCTGGATCGCGAAGACCCAGGGGACTTCCAAGCACATCCCCGCCAAGAAGGCTTCGGACGGCGAGGCAAAGGCAGTGACGGGCGCCAGCTCCTCGGCCAACAACGCTGTGGTCAGGGAGCGATTCCAAAGTCGACGCAGATCCGTGAACGGCTCCATCGAGCGCATGGCTCCTTCCACCACCGCACGCATCAACAAGAGTCGCAAACAAGATTGGGGATCGACGGATTTTACCAATAACTCGATGGGTTCAGGATCCAAAGCGCCTTTGGACAGAATCTTTCGCAGCCATTTGGTGGAATCCGGATCGATCATCAGGTACGACAGGATTTGTCTGGTACTTGGTTCGTGGGCCGTCAGGGCAAAAAGCTCTTTGATTTGGGGTCGGACGGGCTGGGGACGCCACCGACGCAAGGCCGGACGGAAATGCCTTCGGCTGGGAGTTGTTTCTTGCTTGGACGAACTCCCACTGGCGTTGTTGGTGGAACTCTCATAGCCCGAAGAAAGGCCTCGTTCGATCCGCTCCAGCAAGTCTTTCAAAGAGATGTCGGACTTGACCAAGAAATCACCGACACCCATTTTGCTCGCCTCTTCCAAAACGTCTTGGCGAGGATAGGCGGTCAAAAACATGGCGGGGATCCGCCGCAGAGCGGGGCGCGAGCGCATGATTTTCAACAGCTCGAGTCCATTCATTCCAGGAAGGGCAACATCCAGGATGAATAGGTCGATCAAGTAGGTGTCGATGCATTTCTGCGCTTCGGCTCCATTGGACGCACGCACCACAGCATAACCATGGTCTTCCAGCGCCTCGGCTAGATTTTCGCGAAATATCAGTTGGTCTTCGACAAGAAGAATGGTGGCCATAGTTGCCTCGGAGGTTACCCGAGAGATTACCACTCAGGCCCCCTTTCGACAATCGAGAACTGGTCCGATCGATCGCTTACCGGGCAGGAATTTTGGAGACCAAGTTGGCTTTGATGGTTCCCAGCTTGATTTTCGAGGTCATGCGGACGGGAACATGCATCGCGTCGTCGGTCACCCATACCGTGAGCTTGCCCTTGCTGGCAAACAGGGCATCGCCGTGGATGCGAGGTTCCATGACCAGCGTTTTCACATCGCCAGCATCCGTTTCAATGGTTTCGGTCCGCAGGCAAGCCACTTCCACGGTCGCAAATCGCTTGCGGTTGTCCACCAAGGGGAACCATAGCGATTTTCCTGGGACCAAATTGCTCCGGCGCATCCAGAAGAAGGCTGACAAAAGGTCGAATTCACCTCCCATCAAGGTGATCAAGGTGTCCGGACGGGGTTTCCCTTTCGCGGACCCCGTCACTTTGGCGAGGTTATTCTTGCGGTCAAACCCAACTTTGAACTCGGCTTGGTACGAGCCTTCGAGTTGGCGTTTGGCGAAACTGACGGGCAATCCCGTGCCGGTATCGAGAAACGACTCGATCGTGTCCATCACGGGATACATGGATTGGATGGTTTCGTTGGCTCTTGCGGTGGTCCGCATCACCAAGAGGGTTGGATCGGTGGTGGGTAAAATTTGGATTTGGGCATGTCCCACGACCATTCCCGCCCACTCGACATCGAACGAAAGCTTTTCCCCCCGAAAACTGTTTGGGGGAACTTCGGCCCATAGGACATTTGTCCAAAGCAAAGCAAACAGTAGAAACCGTCTCACGGGGTCAAACGGCTCCCGATTTGCATGGCCAAACCACGTGCGGCGATGTCGGTTCGGTGTTGCATTCCCTCGAAAGACACGGCCCCGACTCCGCAGTAGGCGTGATCGACCGCTTGTTGCAAGCCATCCCCGATCCCGACGACCCCCAAAACGCGCCCCCCCGAAGAGACCAAATTCCCCTCCGGATCCAGGCTCGTGCCGGCATGCAAGACTTGCACGCCTTCCAACTCATTGGCCGCGTCGATCCCCGTGATCTTGCGTCCTTTGCGAATCGATCCTGGATAACCTTCTGCGGCCAAGACCACAATCGCCGAGGCCTTGCGCGGGGCAGGCACATGGACGTCGCCCAGGCGGCCCGCCAAGGCCGCTTGGCACAAGTCAACCAAGTCCGCTTCCAAAATGGGCAGGATGCATTGGGTTTCGGGATCGCCCAAGCGGCAATTGAATTCGATCACCTTGGGACCGGTTTTTGTGAGCATGATCCCGACGTAAAGAATTCCCTTGTAGGGGCAACCTTCTTGTTCCATGGCGCGCAAGGTCGGCTCCACGATGTTTTGGCAAACCGAGGCGAGCACCGCGGGGGTCACGCAAGGAGCCGGAGAATAGGCGCCCATTCCCCCTGTATTGGGTCCTTGGTCGCCATCTCGCAGCCGCTTGTGATCTTGGGCCGAGGGCAGCAAAACATACCGGGCGCCGTCGCACAAAACGAAAATCGAAGCCTCTTCGCCTTGTAAAAATTCTTCGACGACCACTTCGTCGCCTGCCGAGCCAAAGATCTTGTCGTCCCCCAGCATTTGGCGAGCCGCTGAAAAGGCTTCTTCGCGGGTCATGCACACCACCGCACCTTTGCCAGCAGCCAACCCGGAAGCCTTGACCACCACCGGAATGGGGCACTCGGACAAGTAGACGAGCAATTCGTCTAGGTTGGTGAAGATCGAATATCCGGCGGTCGGTATGTCATAACGCGCCATGATGTTTTTGGAAAAAGCTTTGGAGGATTCCAACCTGGCTGCGGACTGCATCGGCCCCAAGGCGGGGATACCCGCTTCACCCAAACGGTCAACAAGCCCCATCGACAAGGGCACCTCCGGACCGACGAAGACCCAGTCCACGACCTGCTCTTTGGCCAATCCGACCAATCCGTCGATATCGTCCGAAGCCACGTCCAAACAGGTCGCCATGGCCTCAATGCCAGGATTGCCCGGGGCAACCAGAATTTGGGGAGCATGGACGCTCTGGGACAATTTCTTGACGATGGCGTGTTCACGCCCACCTGAACCGACAACCAGAATCTTCATAGAATCTGTTAAGGTAGAATCCCGGAGGACCAACGGAGTTCCCAGCCTACGGCAGTTTTGGCAGCTCCAGGTCCCCAGCCTCCTCGAAGGGTGGTTTCCAAGCTCCCCCACCGACCTGTGGGAGACCAGCGCAATCCTGTCGTCAGCCTTTGGCACAGACTGCCAATCACCGGCAAATCCTCGCGGGAGGCACCCATACCCACCCCGAGATGGTAGGGCAATTGCCACCAACCTTCGAGTTTGGTCAGAAATACCGCATTGTGCGGATCGAAGGCATCATTGAGCACCTGTTTCATCACGTTTCCATACCGCTTCACCAGCGAATCCAAATCGTTCACATCGCTTCTCGATTCCAAAGAGGTTCGAATCCGACCCGTGTCGGTGGCCACGATCGCCTGCTGGACCCAGCCTAAAAATTCGCCCTCGAACACCCATGGCAATGCCGGTCGGGCATCAAAACGCGCTTGGATCCGCCCCGCGATTCCTCCCGTAAGGACAGCAGGGTCCGGCATTCTCAGGGTGCCGCCCAGGTCGATGGCGAACAGGTCACCGCGCTGGCTCGATTCGGCGGACAGCAAGTTCGCCCCCATCATCAGGTAGGGCCAATCTTGGCGGGTAGGATGCTTCCAATTGACCAGCCGGGACGGAGCCGGGCTGAACAGGGATAACCGGCCTCGACCAAAATCTTTCGAAACCATCCACGGGTTGGTCCCCGCAGCTTGACGGGTTTCGATCCTCCACCGCGAGGTCGGACTGGAGGACGTGGTGAAGGTCACCCACTGTTCGGCGATTTGGTCGAATGTGTCACGGGCCGTGAATTTGGCGCTCCAGGAACCCGGCGAAGTGGAATAGACCCGCAAATCGGTTCCGTCCCAGGAAAATGGTGCTTTGGGGGAGAAATCGACCTGGAGGGATACGGGTCCCCCATCGGCATCGCGAGCCACGGGTCTGTACAGCCGGGTCGCCCCTTCCCCCACCATCGCCCCCCCGCTGAGGCTCAAAAATCGGGGAGGAGATAAGGGTTTGACAGGACATTCTTTGACCAAAACGATCGGTTCGGAACGGCTCTTGAAATGAAACTGGAGTTTTGCGATTCCCTCGTGCATAGGGCGCACGGCAAGAACATTGTTGCTCCACGCGACCTCGGCCTCGTCTCCATCCACCGAATCCAGCACAGCGCCAACCTGCTGCCAATGCGAGGCCTGGTTTTCCATGTTCCAGCGCGTCCAATGCCTTGCGGTCAACGAGTCGTCGGGTAGGTTGAGGTCGGTCTCCACCAGATCCGCCACGGGTTGGGCCGTGGAAATCGGCTTGGCTCCATTTTTCGAAACGAGATTCCAATGCAAGGTGTCGCTGGCACCAAAGGCATCCTGAACCCGGAACACCAGATTCCACGAACCACTGGATCCAAGTGTGCCTTGAAGCCGGTGTCGATCGGCATTCCACGTCAAACCTGGCGGGAGTTTTCCTTCCAATTTGTACCGGTAATTGTAGGTGGGACCTCCCGAATCGTCGATGGCCCAGGCGGTCCAATCGAGCTTGGATCCCGATCCCAGGGTGTCGAAGCGAGGTCGGTCGACCCATTTGGGCCGTCCATGAGAAGGTGTGCGTTCATGGATGGACGAGGTTTCGTTTCCGCCGGTTCGCATCTGGTCCATGAAGGAAGCGGGGGCCGTCAGAACCATTTGTCCTCCCTCGAACGAGAGGAACAATTTCTGTCCGTCGGGAAGGGTTCCGACCGAGGTTTCCAGGATTTTCAGCAAGGCGGCGCCAAACTCGTAAAGTCGCTTTTCCCGGGCGCTGGGAACCAGTTTGGACCGGGCTATCCAGGCGCTGGGATCGGCCCCGGCCTTTACACGCACCACGGGGGCTTGCTTGAGGGCGCGAAGTGCGCCTTCCGCTGCGAGGGTCTGCCAAACATCGGCATCGACAAACACGGCCTTGTTGGAAAACGGATCAGGTCGCCTTGCTGCAGACCCGAACCCGGATTCCCCATCAAAAAAACTGGCGTTCCGGTGGCTTTGAATCGCTCGCGCAACTTGTTTTCGATGGTCCCCTCGCGCAAGGTGGCCACCGCAAAACTTCCCACCTGGGGAGCCGTCCACTGGGCCCAAGAGAGCGATGCCAAAAGGGCGATGGCGGCGACAAAACCCTTCAACCTAGATCCCGAAGTAGAACCGGGCGCGCTGGCCGCCCATCTCGTTCGCGCCTGGTCTTTTCGCCTCCCTCCCCCGCACCATCCAAGTGCGCCGTCGGTCGGACGAAAAACCCAGGCATCAAACGATCTGGGGACCATCACCTCCCTCTCTACTGCGGGATCTAGGTTCACTTTCCAACTCCAGAAATCCAAGTTCGGTATTCGGCCAAGGTGGCCGCAGAAACCCCGTGCTCCCCATAATCGACCGAATCGGATAGGGTGAACCATTGTTTTTCCATGGGACTCCACCGCAGCAATCCAAATTGACAACTGGGAAGTTCGGCCCGTGACTGGGCATGCAGCTTGACAAACGAACCCGCGACGCGATCATGCCGAAGCACTGCCACCGAGCTGTCTGGCAGCAACGCTTCGATCCAAACCACGCCCGAAGCCTGAGCTCGATTTTCCAGCACCAGCGCCTTGGAAAACCCCAAGGCGCTCTGGTAGGCGGTGTTCGTCAAGGTGCCACCGTGGGAAAGCACGCGCGCAGCGGTCGTGTCCCAGATCCCGGCTTTTTTGGAGGCTTCCGTTTTGGCTTTGTCCAAGTTCACCATGGGCACGAAAAACACCATGCGCAAAACCAAAAGCACCGTGAGGATCGTGAGCACGCTGTCGAAGGAAATGGCTTCTCCGAGGTCGAGTTTCTTGCGAGTTCTGGCCACGAGTCTATTTCTCCGGAGCGCGAGCCAAGGGAGACGCTGCCCGATCTTTGGTGATTAAAAAGTCGCGGTAATCTCGTTCCCAGGCGGCAATTCGAGAGACTCGTTGTTCCAAATCCGCTTGGGATAGGGCAACATGCTCGATGCTCTCGGCGGTTTTTTGCAGAGTTTCCAACAAACGATTCAGATGGGTGTCCAAAATTTGTTGGCCTTGGGCGAGCTTGGCCTGGATCCGCAAATTGTCTTCGGCGATCAAGGCGACCGATCCCGATGTAGCGGTTTTGGCCGAGGGGCGCAAGACCAAAAGGTTCCAGTCGGAAAGCAGGCTTTCGACCAGTTCGAACCGTCCGTAAAATCGTTCCAGCACCTGGACGACCAAGGTTTCGAGAAGCAGAGAAAGACCCGTGGCGACCAACGTCGCTTGGATCGCGTAAGCGTCTTCGTCGATGGCCTTGGCAATGTCTTTGATGAAGGTCATTTCACCACCCGAACCAGACAGGCCCAGCACCGCACGCTTCATGGGCGGGAACGTGAACAAAAGCCCAATGAGGGTTCCCAAAAACCCGATTTTCAACACCACCCGATTGAGCATGGCATGAACGCCGATCTCGGTATGGTCGCGCAATAGGCGACGGTCGATCGAGTTTTGGAGAATTTCCTGTCCGCCATTCCCCTCGAAATGCCGCTCGAGGTCGATCCAACTCAACACTAGATCGCGCATTGGATCGATCTGGACCGAAAGCAATCGGGTTTCCAAAGCGCGAAGATCCACCACCGGACCGGCCTCCTTCAAATGCGACAAGACCTCCATCCCCGTGGTGGCGCGGCGGCGCAAAAGGTTCAACTGCCAAGTCAAAACCGCCTGGCCCACGAGGAACAACCCAAGGATGGTGACCAAAATGGGATTTTCCAAAAACTGGTGGTCGAATCGTCGCACCATCACGATCGAAACCAAGGTCAAGACTCCCGGCAAGAGCATGGCATAAAGGACCCGTCCGCGTAGCGTGGACAATTCCTTGCAGGCTTCCTCCAAGGGGCAAGTGAGGCGAGGCGAAGACGAGGCGATCATCGGGACTTCCAGGGGAGAGGAATGGAAAGGTTTTCGGGAAATTGGATTTCCGTTTGGGCGACCATTTGGAATTCTCCCATTCTGCGATAGGCCATGGAAAAGGAGAGCGGAACCAAATCCACAGCGAATCCTCGGCCCGACCCCAAGGTCCATCGAATCGGAGCGGACGCGATGCTAAAGCGAGTGGCGGCACGGTCTGCGGTCCATTCCAACCCCGCTCCGAATCGCACAGGTCCTGCCGGAAGATCCCACAGCCCAAGGCTTTGGAAGGATCCAGACCATAGTGGCGCGCACCACCTGGCCCTGTAGACCAACCATCCCAAATGCATCGTGAGCCGTCGTTCCCAAGCCGAGGTGGGTGGGCCATTGGCTCCACCGGTCCAAAAATTGCCGGCTTGCTTGGTGGTGATCAAGCTGTCCAGATGACCCTGGTACCAACTTTCGGCAGTTAGAGGAAGAGCGTGTCGCTGGATTTCCAAGCACAGAAACGGTCCGCAAGCACCAAAGACCATTCCCACACCAGAAGGGTAGGCCGAGTCACCGGTAAGAAGGACCGGCGAAATGGAGAAGAGGCTTTTTTCCCAGCCCAGTCCAGCCACCAAACTGAGATACGAAGTCACTTGAGGGTGAATTTCCCCATGGATCGACGCATCGAGAAGCGAGGTGCTGGAACGTCCTTTGCCGTTGTTCAATTGGCCCGAAATCCGCTGCCCCTGGGGCATGGCACCCCACAAGAGCAAACGCTTGGAATCCGGGATCCATCCTTTCCAACCCGTAACGGTGTCCAACTTTGTCTCTATGGAAATGGCCCCGACTTGACTCCAGGGAATTTTCTTCCACTGGGTCCCATCGGCCAAAAGAACCGCGGAATCGCCCACCGGTCCAACCAAGGTCCAATCCGAAGTCTGGGGCAGGGTATCTCCACCCGCAGACCCTAGAAGTTGACGAGCTTGGGTGGGTTCCAGTCGGACGGGAATCGGAGTCGGAAGGGTGGCGACGAGGGAAAAAAGAACAACCCAGGGAATCATGAAATTTCGAGGTCTTTCCGGAACCATTCCAAAATGGATGGCAGCCCTTGGTCGAGGGTGATTTGCGGTTCCCAGCCCAACAGTCGTTGGGCTCTCGAAATGTCGGGACGCCGTTGGCGGGGATCGTCCTGGGGAAGAGGTTCGTGCACGATCCGCGAAGTGGAACCAGACGTCCTCAAGATCTTCTGGGCCAATTCCAACATGGAAAATTCACCTGGATTCCCCAAATTCACCGGCAACTGGACGTCCCCTTCCTCCTGGTCCATCAAACGAATCAGGCCGTCGACGAGATCGTCCACATGGCAGAAACTGCGGGTCTGGCGACCATTTCCAAAAATGGTGATGTCTTGGCTTCGCAAGGCCTGTACGACAAAATTTGACACGACACGGCCGTCGTTCGGATGCATGCGTGGACCGTAGGTGTTGAAGATGCGTGCGATGCGGATGTCGACCTGGTTTTGGCGGTGGTAATCCATGAACAAGGTTTCCGCGACTCGCTTGCCTTCGTCATAGCAGCTTCGTGGCCCAATCGGATTCACGTGCCCCCAATACCCTTCCGTCTGCGGGTGCTGTTCGGGATCGCCATAAACTTCCGAGGTGCTGGCCTGCAAAATCCTGGCTCGAACTCGCTTGGCGAGTCCAAGCATGTTGATGGCTCCCATCACGCTGGTCTTGACCGTCTTGACCGGATTGAATTGGTAATGGATTGGGGATGCAGGACAGGCCAGGTTGAAGATGCGATCGACTTCCAGCAAAATGGGTTCGACCACGTCGTGACGGACAAGCTCAAACCGGTGGTGCCCCAACAAATGCTCGATGTTGCGCCGTCGCCCCGTGAAGAAATTGTCCAGGCAAATCACCTCGTCGCCGCGATCCAAAAGGCGTTCGCAAAGGTGGGACCCCAAAAATCCAGAACCGCCGGTGATCAAAACTCGATTCATGGGCGGTTCAGACCGTGGGCGTTTCGAAATGGTTCATGCGCGTTCGAGAAAACCACTCGAGGCCCTCCAATGTAAAGTCGGTGTGATAGGCGTCGACGATGGTCGTCAAGCCTCTCAAAACTTGACTCCAGCCGCCGGTGGCGATGACCTTGCAGTTTTCGTTCTTTTCCTCGCGACGGATCCGGGCAACCACATATTCCATCATGCCCACGTGCCCAAACAAGATGCCCGCGTGCAAGGCCGTCTCGGTGCTGCGGCCGGTCGCGCGTTCGGGGACCTCGATCGCCACTTGGGGCAATCGCGCGGTTCGTCCCGTGAGGGCCAGCATTCCGGTTTCGATGCCCGGAGCGATGGCTCCTCCCAAATACTTTCCGTCTTTGACGACATCAAAGGTGGTCGCCGTCCCCAAGTCGATGACGATCGCATTGCGCAAGCCCAAGCGTTCGACAGCCAACGCATTCGCCAGTCGGTCGGGTCCGATTTGCGCTGGATTGGAATATTCGACCGGGAATCCGCAGTTGAGATGGGAAATCGATGCCACTTGGCCATCGGGTAAAATTCGCTCCAAGGCCTTGCGCCAACTGCGATCCAGCGACGGGACTACCGTGGCCAAAACCGCGCACCGCAGCTCGAATTTAGGCAAAGGGACCAAGTCCAAAAGGCCCCGAACCCGCATTTCGATTTCATCGGAGGTGGCCGTGGATCTTGTGGTCAGGCGCCATTTCCTGGCAAGTTTTCCTTGGACAAAAAGTCCCAAGACCGTGTGGGTGTTCCCGATGTCGATCGCAAGCATTGGTACCAAA
>CAIKAA010000513.1 GCA_903825275.1 uncultured Fibrobacterota bacterium
CCCAGACCCCGGGTGCCCTCACCCCATTCCCCTCTCCGACAGGCGGAGAGGGGCGCCGACGCATGTCGGCGGGGTGAGGCGGGAATTCCTGCGTGCCAGGACTTGCGCAGAACATCCCCTCTCCACGCAGCTGGAGAGGGGTGCCGACGCATGTCGGCGGGGTGAGGGAGAGCGGCGGACGTGGGAAGGTTTTGAAGAATCCCACCGTCGGCGCGCCCGCATGCTTGCCTGGCGGCAAGACGGCGGGTTTGTGGGTGGGTCGTTTAGGGTGGCGAAGGTGGTGCGCTGCCGCAATGGGCAGTGCACCTCGGATGCCAAGGCTGGGCGCATCCGCCGTTGCCTGAGTGGCCGCCGTAGGCGGCTGTATCGAAGGCAACGGCTAGGTGATGGACAGAATTTGGGCGTTGCGACGGAGGAACCAGGATTTGAGTTTGGGGTTGGCGGTTGCCAAAGGGAAGCCCAGATATAGGGCGGTGGCGGCGATCAAACGGTCTTCGGGGTTGCCGTAGAAATCCGACAAGTTTGCGGCCGTCAAAGAAATTTCTGGTTCCAAGGGCGCCAAATGGATGCCCGGCAACAGCAAGGCGCGGCGGATCCAGGCCAAGGACCCTCCGGAAAACGAGATCAGGCCAAGCGTCTCCCATCTTCCAATTTCCCAAATTCCGATGGCTGGAACAAACAATCCATCGGTCTTGGCGGCTCGCTCCAAGGTGCCGCGCAACTGCCTATTCAGTCGTTGGTCTCCCGCCAAGAGCCAGATGAAGGCATGGGTATCCAAGACAATTCCTGTCCCCTCTTCCGGTTCCAAGATTCTCAAACCACGGGTGGCCAGTTCAGGTTTTTTTTGCATCCCAACGCTCCCCATGGGGCGAGATCAGGTCTTCATGGATCCGCACGGTTTGGGACATTCGGCCAAACAGTCCGGTTGTGGAATTGGTTTTTGCGGGAACCACGCGCGCCATCGGGTGGCCGTGCTTGGTGATCACCATTTCCATGCCAGAAGATTGCACGTCCTCCAGCACCTCGAGGCAATTGACCTTAAAATCCTCCGCAGACAGTTTGCTTACGGACCTCATGCCCAGAGCATACTTTCTGCGATTTAAAAACACAACCGGGGCACGGTGCCCGCTGGGGTTGATCAGGAATCCTTGGATTCCCTTTTGAGCCGGGTGATCTCGATCTTGTCGATCCTCAATCCATCCATGTCGACCACCCGGTACAACAACCCATTGGTTTCCACCGATTCCCCAGTTGCCGGAATCCGTCCCATCAAGGAAAGCACCAAGCCAGCCAGGGTGTCGTAGTGGCCTTCCCCTTCTTGCGGAAGTTGGTCGATCTCCAAAGCTTCCTTCAAGTGGGCGACCGGGGTCACTCCGGAAACCAGCCATTTGCCGCCCCCGAGGTCCACGATGTCGGGATCGGCGTCCTCGTCGGTTTCATCCTGGATTTCGCCCACAATCTCTTCCAGCAGGTCTTCGAAGGTCACGATGCCTTCGAAGATGCCGTGTTCGTTGACCACCACCGCCAGATGCATGTGTTCTTTTTGCATCTGGTGCAAAAGCCGCAAGGCACGGGTGTTTTCGGGAATCATCAACGGCGGCCGCACCAGATCGGTCAGGCTGGGGGGATTCCCATCGCGCAGGCAGGCGCGAAACAGG
>CAIKAA010000514.1 GCA_903825275.1 uncultured Fibrobacterota bacterium
CCTCGACGGACTCGCGCGCCTCGCAGGCGATCGAGATGTTTTGCTACCAGGTGAAGAAATCGATCGGGTCTTTCGTCGCTGTTTTGGGAGGACTGGACCGTTTGGTTTTCACGGGTGGCATCGGGGAAAACGCGCCGCAAATCCGGAAACGAATTTGCGATGGCCTGACCTGCTTGGGCTTGGAACTCGATGAGACTCTCAACGCATCAAACGAGTTTTCCATTTCTTCCCCCGAGAGCCCTGTTGGTGTGCGCGTGATCCGCACCGATGAGGAACGCACCATGGCCCATGCGCTGGTTGGCTTTCTTGACGAATCCCCCATTTCCCAAACCTTGATGTTCAACTGCCTTTAGACATCCAAACTCGCACCGGCGAAATCAACCAAAGGAAGATCCAAATGTTCAACACCACCAAAGACCCCAAGGGATACTGCTTGAGGGCCATCGACGGAGACGTTGGATCCGTGTGTGAATTTTTCTTCGACGACAGATACTGGGCCATCCGCTATTTGGTTGCCGAAACCGGTAACTGGCTCGTGGAGCGACAGGTTTTGGTTTCCCCCTTCGCGGTGACCTCGGTCAATCAGCAAAGGCGGCACATTGCCATCAACCTGAGCAAGAAACTGATTGAAGACAGTCCTCCTTTGGAAAGCGATCGTCCCGTCTCGCGGCATTTTGAGGAGATGTATTACTCGTATTACGGATGGCCGGCGTATTGGGACGGACCATATGCTTGGGGATCCTATCCGTTCGTGGCCGAAGCTCGCGACAAATGGACCAAGGCCTCCCAACGACAACAGGCCTGGGATCCTTACTTGCGAAGCACCCAGGACATCATCGGAAACGACATCCAAGCCCTCGATGGAGAGATTGGGCATGTCGAGGACTTTATCGTGGATGAGGAAGCTTGGACGATCCGCTACCTGGTGGTCAATACCCGCAATTGGTGGCCGGGTAAAAAAGTCCTGATCTCTCCCAAGTGGATCGACCGGCTCGATTGGAAGAACTTGAGAGTCTCCGTCGGTCTGACCCGAGCGGCCATCCAGAATTCTCCTGAATTCACCGATGCCGCGCTTCTGACAAGGGATTATGAAACTCAGCTGCATCACCATTACGACAGGCTCGGTTATTGGATCGATGACCACGACGAGAAGCAACACCGTTGAGGAGTCACCAAACCTTTACGCCGTTTCCTTCTTAAAGTTCGCCACAGGGGTCCGCTATGGAAACCAACAAGAACATTCCTGATCCTCCGAATCAAAAGCCCCTCTACAAGGTCAATGCGTTTTGGCGCGGTCCACCCCAGACCGCTGCCAAGCCACCTACCGACGTCTACGCTTGTCCGGTTCATATTCATGTTCGACAGAAAATGGCAGGGGCGTGTCCCAAATGCGGGATCGCGTTGGACGCCGTGGCGGATCACCGGTCCGAGGCGAGTTTGGGTACACGCGATGTTTCCCAACGGTTGTGGGTCGCTATCGTGTTGACGTTGCCGATCTTGCTGTTGACCCTGGTTGGTTGGATACCCGCCTCGAATCTTCCGAATTGGATGCGTGGCCCAGGATGGCACTGGGTTCAACTCGGCCTGACAATCCCTGTCGTGTTTTGGTCAGGATGGCCTTTGCTCCAAAGTGGTTGGGTCTCGGTGATGGGCCGTCGCCTAAACCTTGCCGCCACGATCTCGATGGGTGTGATCGCCGCCTTCCTATACAGTACGGTGGCGCTGTGTTTCCCGAATTGGTTTTCCCTCTCGAAGGGCGCAGGAAGCCGAATCCCCCTGTATTTCGTATCGGCGGCGATGTTTATCGTGCTGGGGCTTGTGGGGCAGGTCCTTGAAATGGGCACGCGTCGGCACTCCAAGCGGGTCCTCAAAGCCCTGATGGATCTCGAACCACCCAAGGCGACAAAGGTCGTTCCCGGAGGCGATCAAGAGGTGACGATCGACCAAGTTTTGGTCGGGGACTGGTTGCGGGTGGTTCCCGGTGGAAATATCCCCGTGGATGGTCGGGTGGTTGAGGGCAATTCGAGCGTGAATGAATCGATGATCACGGGTGAAACGCTTTTGGTGGTGAAAAATCTGGGCGACGAGGTCACCGGCGGCACCGTCAATGGGTCGGGCGAATTCGTGATGCGAGCCGAGCGAGTGGGGCGTGACACCTTGCTGGCTCGCATCGTCGAAATGGTCGCTCAAACCCACCGCACCCAAGCTCCTATCCAAGGACTTGCCGACAAGGCTGCAGCTGGATTTGTGCCCGTGGTGGGGATCACGTCCTTCCTCACCTTTCTGTTCTGGTGGCTTCTCGGCCCAGAACCTGGGCTAGCCCACGGCCTTTGCAATGCGATATCGGTTTTGATTGTTGCTTGCCCCTGGGCCTTGGGGTTGGCGGTCCCTCTGTCCATCCGGATCGCGACCGAGCGTGGGGTGCGAGAGGGAGTGTTGGTCAAAAACGCGCAAACCCTCGAACGCTTGGAGAAGGTCACCACTTTGGTGATCGACAAAGCGGGAACCCTGACCGAGGGACGGCCGAAATTGGTGGATGTTCTCCCCGCTTCCGGGAGGGACGCACTTGAATTTCTGATGCTTGCCGCCTCTCTGGAATTGGCCAGCAACCACCCCATCGCCGCCGCGATCGTTCAAGGCGCGAAAGAACGAGGGGTCTCGTTGAGGATCGTGAAGGATTTCCGACCGGTGACGGCAGGAGGAGTGACGGGAACTGTCGATGGGCACGAAGTGGTGATCGGGAAGCCGGAATTTCTTCGCCAAGAAAAAATCGAAGGGTTGGAACCGTTCGAAGCCTCTGCTGTTGAACTGGAATCCAAGGGAATGACGGTGATGTTTGTTGCCATCGATGGAAAGCCTGCGGGAATGGGGACGGTGGCGGAGTCGATCAAGTTTACCGCTGCCCAAGCCGTTCGCAATCTGCATGCCCTCGGGATCCGACTGGTTCTCATGACCGGAGACAGTCGACGCACCGCGGATGCGGTGGCCACCGTTTTGGGAATCGATGTGGTCGAGGCCGAAATGGAACCGGCCGGAAAGGTCGCCTTCGTCAAAAAGCTGCGAGCCGAAGGGAAATTCGTGGCGATGGCGGGCGACGGGATCGACGACGCCTCGGCACTGAGCGAAGCCGATGTGGGAATCGCGATGGCCACCGGTACGGATGAAGTGTTGCAATCTTCCGGAATCACCTTGGTGAAGGGCGATTTGCGAGGCATTGCCAATGCCATCCGGCTAGGCCGGAGCACCATGCGCAACGTTCGACAAAATTTGTTTTTCGCTCTGGCTTTCAATGTTCTGGGAATGGGGATCGCGGCGGGGGCCCTGTATCCGTTCGCAAACATTTTCCTCAGTCCAACCCTTGTTGGAACCGTGATGGGTTTGACGGGCGCCACGATTCTGATCAACGCTTCACGCCTGCGCAACATGAGGTTGGGTGCTTGGTAGCGGACCTCTCTCTGGAGAGGTGACCAATTCTGCTAAAATTATTGCCGCCGGATCGCAATCCGGACCAAGGAGCTTGGTGTGAGTTCGAATACCTTGACGAGCCAATCGCTCAAACAAATTGACGCCTATTGGAGAGCCGCCAACTACCTCTCGGTGGGCCAAATTTATTTATACGACAACCCCTTGCTCCAACGGCCATTGGTGCTTTCCGATGTCAAGAAGATGCTGCTGGGACATTGGGGTACGACTCCGGGGCAGAATTTCATCTATGCCCATTTGAATCGGGTCATCGTGAAACACGACCTGGACATGATCTACGTGTCGGGTCCGGGGCATGGTGGCCCAGCTGTGGTGGGCAACACCTATTTGGAAGGCACCTATAGCGAGATCTACCCCGACATCAGCCAAGACACCATCGGGATGCGAAAACTCTTTCTCCAATTTTCCTTTCCTGGCGGCATTCCCAGCCACGCTTCGCCGGAATGTCCGGGGTCGATCCACGAAGGCGGCGAACTGGGGTAC
>CAIKAA010000515.1 GCA_903825275.1 uncultured Fibrobacterota bacterium
CCTTCAGGCGCTCTGAAGGGCGATCTCGCCAAGCCACCCCAACTGGCCGCTTTCAACCGAATTCAGGGTGGCCGGATTGAGCCGAATCGGGTGGCCGCTTTCAGCCGAATCGCCTGGCCGGATTGAGCCGAATTTTGCACGGGCAACTCTAGGGGTATTGTCCACCCCTTTTAGAGCCTTCTTGAGTTCCACAATGCCGATGTCCTTGATCTCCATCCTACCAAGCACCTTGTTTGCGCTGTTAATCCAACACCTTATGTTGGTCGCGTAGCCATGCGAGACAGTTTTTGTCTTAGCAGAGAGATAGTTGGCCGCAGCCTCGGCAAAGGTCACCTTTGCATCTCTGGCCTTGATTATTGCAGCGGATTCTTGCCGATTTTTAAGCCGCTCTGCTGTCGGGTTGATACCCAAAAGCAGCTTGGCGGACACCTCATCGTTGGCCTTTCTGGCCACCTTGTAGGGCATCGCTGGCCAGTCCCCCAGCTTATACCAATAAAGGCGTCCGTCCCGCTTAAACCGCCTGTACCAGGTCTTGCCCTGGGCTTTTGTAACAATTAAGGCCATGCCGCTATCGGCCCAATGATATTCTCGGCCAATGATTTTGCCCGTGTGCCTGATTGCCTCGATGTTGTTTCCCAGTTTCGGCATTTGTTGACCACCCTTTTTTGGTAGTCACAAAAAGAATCCGGGATATTTTTCTCCGTCAAGATTATCGAGCAAAGGGGTAGTCGGCTACCCTTAAAATCCAAGGGCCAACTACTTGTCCGACTACCCCTGACAATATTTGTCCATTCCGGAACTTATCCGCAGGATTATCTTTCCTCACCTGTCATCCACAGAACCCAGAGGAACGAATCATGATTCCAGTGAACGAGTATTTCGACGGCAAGGTCAAGTCGCTGTCCTTCAAGACCGTCGAAGGCAAGGCCACCGTCGGCGTGATGGCCGCTGGCGAATATGAATTTGGAACCGGAGCTCCCGAGAAGATGACCCTGATTCGTGGGGAATGGTCCTTGCTCCTGCCCGGCTCGACCGAGTATGTACCGTTCGCCGAAGGCGTGACGGCAGAAATTCCCGGTGACTCCAAATTCAAGCTGCGGATCGCCCGCGACAGCTCGTACCTCTGCGAATTCGTCTGATCAGTCCCGACTGGCGCACACGGCCGATCACCGACAGATTTTGACACCAACAACGCCACCTCCAACGGGGTGGCGTTGTGCATTTATAACGCGGGAAACGATTCTGGATTGGCGTTCGGGGAGAACGGAGAGATCCATAAAAAACGGCCATTCCCGATTCACGGGAAGGCCGCTGATTTACCGACTTAACCCAGCGATTTCGATCACTGGATCTTGACGCCGACCTTGAACAACTGGTTGGTCATAGCCGGCAAGGGACGCCCGTCGACCATCAAGTACGTCACGATTCTCCAGAGGTAGATGCCCGACGAAACCATGTGACCGTCGTTGGTGCGATGGTTCCATTCCAACTCGATGGAAAGCCGATCGAGCTGGTCGGGCTCCATGGCATCGATGTCTTGCTGGGAGATGTCGACAGTCCGATGGGTCACGAACGTTCCCACCCTGTCGTAGATGTACAACAAGAGACGCACCGGACGATTGATGTAGACCGTGGGACCATTGCAGTATTCCAGCACCGGACAGATGGCGTTGACATCGCTGGCCGGAACATTGTAACCCAGGCCAGGTTCCCACCAGGCCAGAGTAGACGGTCCACCCGGACCTTTGGTGGCTCGGATCAAGATGCCCCCGGATCTGACCACCTTGGCCTCGCTGGAGGGAATGGCAGGAATACGCGTCGGCGGGAACATCTCCACAATTGCAGGCCGTGGAGGTCCGGAAATGACGGTGGCCCAATGGAGGTTTGCGGTATCCACCCCGTTTCCGTGAAGGTCGGAAACATCGGAACGGAACCGGATTCGGTAGTCCGGACGGATGCTCAAGGATTCCGGATACACCAAGAACCAATACCGACCATCAGAACCCTTGGTCACCAGGGAATCGGGTACGTTGGTCCAAACCAGGTCTGCATCCTTGCAAACCTTGACCCCCGCCGGGCAACGCCCGACCTGCAACCAATCCCGCCCCGCACCGAGCCGCAAGGGCTCCGAAGGCGTGACGAAGAGCGTGTCGGGATCGGTGTAGTTCTCGACGCGGTGGATTTCGGACCGCACAATCACGGGCGGCACCTTTTCTCCCACCCGGAAAGAGTCGATGGCGATGTGCTTCACGAGTTTGCCCAGGCTATCCTTCTGGCTCCAGGGAGTGAACATGATCGCCTTTTGCAAGCTGTCAAATCCTGTCAAACCAAAGGCAAAGGGAGGGTTGATGGGCACCAAGAACCGGGTGCTGTCCACCACTCCATTTCCGGGGACTTTGAACAGAATCCTTCCCAGGCTATCGCGCATCACCAGCCCGTCGGCATCGCGAGCGGTATCGCCCAAAATTCCCGTCAAGGGCTTGCCATCAGGCCCCATCAATGGGTGCCCAACGGAATCGGTCAAGTACGGCCCCACATCCACGTTGAAACTGTCCGATCCCACCACAACCAAATGGCCTCGGGCAGGACCCGCGTAGAAGGGGTGGGAGGCATCCGGAGTATTTCCAGATCGGAGCGTATCCCCCCAATGGAAATCGAAGGTGGGCAGAACGCTGCCGGTCCAGTGCGAATTCAGTTCGACCACGGCGGCATCCACGCGACCGTCGCCATTCAAATCCAGGTAGAACGACCTGACCACGGCAATGGGCTCGACCACGATTCGGGTCGTGTCGCATCCCGTGTTCCCGACATCGTCTGTATAGCACCGAACCACGGTGGCCGTGCCTACTTGCCCAAGGACCTGGACATCCGAGCCAGGCCAACTGCGGCCTGCGTCGATGATGGTCCATCCGACCGGAATCACTCCCGCAGGGACATGGGATCCATTGGGGGGTGTATTGATGGTCAACAGAGGGAGCGACTGCTTGAGATCGATCCAACCCGTGTCCACGGCGCAGTTGCCCACCGAATCGCAAGCGCGCACCTCGGTCGGAAACGATCCATCTCCCCAAAAGTTGGTGACCACCCGATGGGTGTCCACCAAAACTCGCCAGGAATTGTCCGGATTGCGAATGGAATCGCGCACCCAATACCAAATCGTGTCTCGCCCATACCGGGTGCGAGCCCGATTGCCCCACCAGGTCGTGTCTTGCAAAGAGTCATGGGTGTTGGGGCCGGTGATCTTGAACACCTTGATTGCGGGCGGAGTAAAATCGCCCCAGATGTGATGGGTGTCACACGCCGTATTCCCTGCTGTATCGGTAAAGCAACGGGTGATGGTGTTCCAGCCTTCGTGGAGCAAGGTATCACTGGGAGTTTGGGCCACTCCCCCCACCGTCCACTCGATATTTTGATGAGGGTTGGAGGTGTGGATGGAATCCACTGGGGTCAAGATCTTGACGATGGGAAGCTGATTGGTGTTGCGGATCACGATGACCAACACGGAATCCTTTCCCAATACGGAACCCCGAGGTCGGCGCAGCACCAAGTGGACAATGCGGTCCGCTCCCGCCTTGCCATCGTTCCCAAAGATCAAATGGAAGCTGGTTTCAATGGACTGGGTGTCAATCCGGATCCCATAGCTGGAATCTGGCACCATACCAATCCCTTTGGCCGCACCGCGTGAGGTGTCGAGCACCAAGTCGGCCAATGCGACAGAATCTGACAACAAGTTCAGAATGACCCGTAGGTCGACTCCACCTTGGACATCCTGGACGACCATCGAATCTTGGGCAAAAGCCAGGATGGGTCGTGGATCGGATTCGAGAATTTCTATCCGCTCGTGGGAACGAGCAGGATCAAATCCGACATGGGCGGAATCGGCCACAGCTCCCCAACCCAAGACGATGTCGCGATTGGGGCCGTAGCGATGGTCATTCAAAATCTGCACCGTAACCGTCGCGCGAGTGGCCAAAGCAGGGAAGACAAATCCGCCCGAACCGATCTGGTAATCCACACCCAATCGGGCGCTTCCTCCCAACACCACCAGATTACCTGCCACCGGAAGGGCGGAAGGACGATCCAAGAGCAACACGATGTTCAAGGTCGTGTCGGACTCCCTCACCCTCAACAACGAATCTTGGAAGGCGAGCCGAGGCGCAGGACCGGCATCCAATATGGAAATCGTCACCTCATGTGGATTGGCCACACCGACCTTTTCCAAAAGGTTGGGCAGCAGTCTCAACTTCAATTTCAACACTGCGGAATAAACACTGTCGTGAAGGAGCTGGACGCGCAAGGTGTCCAAGGTGTCTCCTGGCTGGAAGACTGCCGTGTCGTCTAGCAACCGGAAATCGGTGTTGAGCTTGGCCGTTGTCCCGGTCGAATCGACCGCGATCCCCAGGTGGACCGTTTGGGTGGTAGGAGCCAATAGGCGAACGACCACCTTCACGATTCCACCGGCAACAGCCTCCGACACCTGCGTATCGCGAGTGACGAAGCTTCCCGCTTGGGAAAGCGAATCGTAGATGGTGCCAAAGGCGAAGGAGCTGGACCCCACCAACCAAGTCGTGTCCAAGGGATCTATTTCCGCACCCACCAGCCTTGGCGGTGCATACACTCCCAAACCAAGGGCGAGAACTTGGAACGAATCGATCGGTGCGCGTGCCAACAAGGAGGAATGCCCGTTATACATCGCGATATAGTCGACTCCCGCTTTGGCAGAACTGTCAAGGGTCGACCAGTGGAAGTCGATGGCCCCACGACTAGAGGTTTTCTGTCCCGTGAGGCGATCCACCAGGTAATAGGTGAAGGGAAGCGGGGAGGTGGCGCCGAGCTGGCCAGGACGGGCCACGGAGCCCCCCACCAAGACGACTTTTGGCTTGCGAGCGCCTCCAGATAGACTTCCGACGCCAATGCTGTCGCCCGATGTCGCCCCAACGAGATGGTCCAAGACCACCTTGAAGGCATTGGACGGACTGTACCGCGTGTCTCCCAAAATGGTCACCGAGAAAGAATCGAGGAGGGAGCCGGATTTCACCGTGAGGGTTCCCGAGTCGGCGAGATAATCGAGTCCCGCCTTGGCCGTGCTGTCGATGGTCATCCAATTCATGGATACCGCAAGCCCACTGTGGGTCGGCAAACCATTGCGCGGATCGATCAACCGAACATGGAACCAAACCGGAGTCCGGGACCCAAAAACTGTATCTCGGACGGCTTTCACGGTGTCGAGATACACCAATGGGGCCGGATCGTCGTCCAAAATGGACCCCTGAGCGGTGGCCGTTCCGGGCTGCCAATCGGTTCCCGAGGTAGCAACATGGAGGGCAAGGGTCCGGTCGGATTGGTGCCAAAGGTTTCCAATCACCGAATCCGTCACAACCACCAATTGAGAAGCTCCGGCTGGAATGCTCGCGCTTCCGTTCTGGGGAATGAAATCAACACCTTGGATTCCCGTTTTTCCGGTAGTGGTCCAACTAAACGGCATCGCCACTCGACTCAAAACCGTCGCACCGCTGGCAGAATCCCTTAGCGAAATCGAGAAGGGGAAGGGCTTGCGTCCCAAATCCCCCTCGGTGAGGCTGTCATCTTCCACATGGATGATAGGACGTCCCACGGCGCTGAAAATGGTGCCCACGGCGGTCAATCGACTCACTTTGGTGGCCACGGAATTGGACGGGGTCAATACGACCGTGAACGAAAGGGGTGGGTGGTAACGAGCGTCGCCCCGAATCTGGATGGAAATTGAATCCCTTGTGGACCCGGGGAACAAGGTATCGATTCCCGATGCCATCACAAAGTCGGTATCGGCCAAAGCGGTTCCGGCAACCGTCTTCCAAGAATAAATCGCGGGGACCCCAATGGCCGTGGGCACCTTGCCGGTCGCCGAATCCAAAATCGTCACCGCGAATTTCATCGTCTTCCATCCACTGGGTGGGCGCTGCAAGGATGTATCGCGAATGACCAACCGCGGTCGAGGATCGAGGTCCAAAATGGTTCCCAGAGCGGTCAAGCGACTCCCCGCCACGGTGATCCCTGACTTGGGCGTAACCACCACCTGAAAGAACTGCGTCCCCATGTAAATGTTGTCTTTCAATGTGGGCACATAAAAAGTGTCCGAAAGGACCCCTGCCGGGATGCACAATCCCGTTCCGGAACTAGCGGTGTAATTCTTGCCTGCGTGCGCCGTGCTGTCGCGAGTGGTCCAGTCGAAACAAGCGGGCAACGCACTGCGCAGCGAGAGACTGGCAATAAACCGGGCAATACCCCCTTCGAAGACGGGAGGCGCGTTGGCTACCGACAAAGTCGAAGGCCGATCGTCGTTCAAAATGGTGTCGGTGGCCGTTGGCTGAGCCCACTTCGACAAAACCTCAAGGGTCCCGCCTGCGCTGGGAGTGATCTTGATCCCAAACGTTTCATCCAACTCGAAGGTCGAATCCTGGTAGACCTGCACCGTCAAAGTGTCCGAATTTTTGCCGACGGGCCAATGGACCGATTTGTTGGTCGCCGGAAGAAAATCGGTGGCATTCGCCGTGCCGTTTACCGTGGACCAGGTGAAGTCGGCCCCACCCGAAAGGCTAGGCAAAAGAGGGGTACCCGTCGCCGAATCCAAAAGCGAGACAAAAAATTTGAAGGTCTTGGTTCCCGGACCCGTCCCCTCGGTGGCCGCAAAACCCTGGGCACGGATGGTTGGCGTCGGGTCGTCATCCAGGATGAATCCCCCGCCCGCGACCATTCCATTCCACAAGTTGGAACGATCCAACCCACCGTTCTCGACGGAATCCAAAATCACCAGGAAATAGCGGTTCGGCTGATGAATGTCGTTGCCGTGGATTCCAAAGCTGAAACTGGCACTGGTAAAAGTCGACGGGATGGTGACCGCTCCCGCGTGGACAGCAGGTAATGAATCGTAATCGCCGGGGAAGGCCGGCTTGAAAAGCTTTCCTCCGATGGTCGTGTCCCGCGTCGGGGTGACCGTATGGTACCAGACTTTGACCGGCAATCCATTCACATGGTCCATCTTTAGGGTAATCACCGCAGGAGTCACGTCACCAAGTGCCCCTTCGAGTCCCGTCCAACCGAAATTGGCGATGATGGTAGGTCGCTGGCGGAAAAAAGGAATGAAGGCCCCATCGGTGCCGTGGAAGTCGTTCAGGACTTCAATTTTGTTGGCCAAAATTTGGCCGAATAGGGATACCCGATCTGCCAACGTCACTGTATTCAGAGGGGCGACAACAGTGGCCCAGATTTGCAGCTCGACATCCAAGGTAATGTCGGAGTGGGCCAATAAGAACAATGTCCCCCCGGCGAAATGGGCGGAATCTGTGCCATACCCCAGCTTGTATTTTTCGGGAGCGATCACATTCTTGACCCCCGAAGCCGAGTTGACTAGGTCCTTTTTGATCAGGACGACCGTGCGTGCGCCATTGGGCTGGACCGCCAGCAGGCGTGTGGGAAAGCCAGCAGCGGCATTTTGCAAGGTGACAGAATTGAACGTGTAGACACCCTCTCCCAAGTAAAGAGTGGTTCCAAACCGAATCGACAGATCCCCATATTCCCCAGGCGGCAAGATGGAGTCCGATGCCGAACAAGTGCCAGCGGCCACCAGATTCGCCCCAAAATTCGATCCACAACTCCAGGTTGTTCCTGCGGCCCCCGCCGTGGCAATGTTTCGTCCCGAGACATTGAAGGTTGTGTCGGGCATTGTCCAAGCATGATAAGGATTCTGGCGAGGATCGGTCCCCCAGTGGACTCCGGCAATGGCGGTTCCCGAGGTGAGTGTGCCTAGGTTGGCAGGGTTGGCAAATGGCGTCCCCGCGAAGCTGTTCGCCCTGGCCCAAGTCGGTACGGTGATGGGACCGGTTCCGATCCATAGCCCCCCGTTGAAGGCATTCACATCTTGCATGTCCATCGACCCGCCGACATACATGGCGCTGTCGAAAGTTTCGTGAAATCCGCCGCCAGTTACGTTCCCCGCGACTTGTGTCTTGTCCCAGATCAAATTCGAGCCATTGCCCAACTGCAAATTACCCGAAGAGGTAAGGTGGGATTGTACGGTATCCTCACCCAACATCGTCACAACGACATCGCTTCCGACCCAGCCCCCCGCCGAGGTCACATCCCTAAAATCGAGCTTGAGGCTGGATTTTCCGTAGAGGGAATACCGGTTGAGGGAATCATCCACGTTTAAATCAGCGTGCGCGACCGAAGCAATCAACAACGCCGATCCCAGAGGGATCAAGGTCAGGGTTCGATGGAAGGAAATGGAAGTGGTATTTAGGCAGAACATGGCAGAATACTCCCGGATCGATGGATCTCCGTTGGGGACTCTGATAAGTAATCTCCCCGGAAAAAACCAGCCCTCTTTTGGAAAGGGACTGAGGTAGGGTCGTCAGCGAATCGGGATTGGGTCCCGGTTTAGAAAAAACTAGAGTCTTTCGTTCGGGCTAGACTCGCTTTTTTGGTGCAGGTATAGTAAGCCAAAGAAAGACTCTTGACAATAGTTTAACTTTGGATTGCTAAAGAAGCCACCGGATCAAGAAAAAAGCCGAGAAACCGTCTCAGGTTGGAGTACAGTTTCTCAACTTTAGAAGAACCAAGATTCACTGACAATCTTGACACCCACCTTGTACAAGTGGTTCTCCATGGAAGGCAGCTGACCGTTGTCGCCTTGTAGGTAGCTCACAATGCGCCACAGGTAGATTCCAGAAGCCACGAGTTTGCCCTCGTTATTGCGATGGTTCCAATCCAATTCAATGGTCAAGCGATCCAATTGATCGGGATTCATTTGGGCGATATCGGCCTTGGAAATATCGATCGTCCGAGAGCTGACGTAGGTTCCGGCATTGTCGTAGATGTAGATGATGATCCGCGCTGGCCGGTTCACATAGATGGATGGACCGTTGCAGTAGGAAACATCAGGCCCACAACTTTGGACGAAATCCGGGTTCCCCGAGAAGTAGCCACGACCAGGTTCCCACCAGCGCAAGGGCTGGACCCCTCCATGGCTGACCCCATTGGTCGCTCGCAAGTTAATGCCCCCAGGATAGGTGCTGTTCTTTTCACTGAGGGGGATGGTCGGAATTCTAGTCGGAGGTGAGATCTGGACGAGAAGGGGTCGAGGGGCACCCTCCACAAGGGTGGACCAATTCAAGTTCGAGGTATCGATCTGGTTCCCCTTGATGTCAGAAACATCTGAACGGAACCGAACACGGTAATTGGGCTTGATCCCCAATTCGTCCGGCTGGACCAAGAACCAGTAGCGGCCATCCGGGCCCTTCGTCACTTGTGATTCGGGAACATTCACCCAAATCAGATCGGCACTTGAACAGGTACTGGCGCCGGCCGGGCAGCGTCCGACTTGCAGCCAATCCCGTCCCGGAGCCAATTTCAATCCTTCAGAAGGAGTCACAAAGAGGGTGTCCGGATGGTTGTAATCCTCCACCCGATGGATTTCCGCCTTCAAGACCACCGGAGGAACTTTCTCATCGACCAGGAAGGTGTCGATGAATTTGGTGGGCACGTACGTTCCCGTGCTGTCGCGGGCGGTCCAGGTGGCCGTCATGGAAGCGCCTTGCAAGGAGTCGAATCCCGTCATTCCAAAGGCGAAGGGGGGGACGATATGAACCAGAAGTCGAGTCGAATCCACCTTGCCCGGTCCCGGTACCTTGTAAAGGATTCTGCCGATCGTGTCTCGCTGGGGTTTGCCATCCAAACCAAACAGCGTGTCTCCCAGCACATTGGTCATGGGGTAGCCGTCCGTACCTTTCAAGACATTTCCCGCTGAGTCGCGCATGTAGGCGCCTGAGGCCACATAGAACGTGTCTTTCCCGACCACCAAGGGGGTCCCGCGGGATGGGCCCGCGTAGAAGGGCGATTTTTTATCCGGAACTTGGTTCTTGCGGGTCGAGTCGTTCAGGGTCAAATCGAAGGTTGGGAGGCTGTCCGTCTTCCAAGGCGAATCCAGATCGATCACCACGGCATCGATTTTCCCATCCCCATCGGAATCGATGTAGACGGCCTTGATGACGTGGATGGGTTCGACAATCACATTGTGCGTGTCGCAGCCGCGGTTGCCGACATCGTCCTCGTAGCAGCGCTGGATGGTGTCCGATCCAGGCGCAGTGGTCGTGTGGGTGGAGGTTTCGATCCAGTCCTTCCCTCCGTCGACGATTTTTGTCGGAATAGGAATCGTTCCCGCCACAATCTTGGAGCCATTGGGTGGCGACTGGATGACGACGAGGGGAAGCGATTGTTTGAGATCGATCCACCCCGTGTCCACCGTGCAATTTCCGACCGAATCGCAGGCGCGGACTTGGGTCGGGAAGCTGCCATCGCCCGAGAAATTGGTGATCACCTTCTGGGTATCCACCACGACCCGCCAAGTGTGATCGGGGTTTTGGATCGAATCGCGGACCCAATACCAAATCGTATCCACCCCGAACCGGGTCCGGGCCTTGGGTCCCCACCAAGTGGTGTCTTTTAGGGAATCGTGGGTGTTGTGACCGGTGATTTTGAAGACCTTGATCTGTGGTCCCGTGAAATCACCCCAAACGTGGATTGTGTCCGTCCCCGTATTCCCTGCGGTATCGGTGTAAGAACGAGCGATCGTGTTCCAACCGGAAACCAAGGTGGTGTCGGCGTCAGGCTGGGGAAGACCGTTGACCGTCCAGGAAACGGTTTGGACGGGGTTTCCAATATGAGTGCTGTCGATCGGGCGTGTGATCTTGACGACTGGGTTGTGGTCGTTGTCCAGAATCGAAACGCGCTCCCCCTGCCCGGCTTGGGCCGTGGAGTCGAAGGCGTCGATGGACAAGTCGATCCACTCGGTCGGTTCCACCCGTCCATCGTCGAGGATCTGGAAGGAGAAGGTCGCTGTGGTATCCATGGGAGGCACAGTGATTTCATAACGTGCCGTTGAATCCAGGACCGCGTCGGAACCTTGGTGGAGCGAATCAAGGGTGGCGGTCCCGTGAGCGCGGATCCCAAACTTGACCGGGAAGGCCGACGGATGATCGAAGGCCAGCTTCAACGTCACCTTCCCCGCATTTTCCACCACAGTTACCTGGTGTTCCACGAACCCAACCACGGGTGCTGGATCATTGTCCTGGATGGCGACGATCTGGTGACTTTGGCCGACCACCAAAGAGGCATTGCGGGCCGAATCCAAAATCAGGTCCACGGTTTCCATCGGCTCGGAGATGTTGTCGTCGATGATGTGGAAGACCATGCTGGCGGTGTCGACTCCCGGCGCGAAATAGAATCCGATTTGCTGGCCCGGCGTAATGTCGTGGTCCACACCCGGTGTGGCGGTTCCACCCACGTGGTAGTACGCCCAGGTTGGCTTGCCCGAAGGCCGCGTGAGCTTGGCGATCACCTTCACGGCGCCCACGTCTTCGCGAACGGTTTGGGAATCCGCCGAGAATTTCATCCCCGGAGCCGAATCGTCGTTGAGAATGGTCAGGCGCAAATTCGGTCTGGCCCCAAGAACCAAAGGCGAGACCGGCTGCAGGGTCAAATCGATGGTTTGGTCATCTTCATAAGTCGAGTCAGGCACCACATGGAAATGGAAGATGGCGGTCAATGCGCCAGCGGGAATGGTCAAGGTGTCGGAAACCAAGTCCTGCAAGCTGTAGTCGACCCCGCGCACGGCGGTGCTGGTGGGAAGGACGGCCAAATGGACCTTGAGATCGGTCGACGCCGCATGATCCAGCACCACCCGAACCGGCAGTTGATCGGCCGCGTCTTCGTAGAAGGAGGTGTCGGGAGTTCCGAAGGAAACCTGGGGAGGTTTGCTGGCCTCTCGAATCCAGGCCGTGCCCATGGTGTCGGATAGAGTTCGCTGGCCACGGAACACGCTGTCGATCACGACATGGAAATCTTCCAACTGCTCCCAGATCGAATCATTTAGAACCGGCACGGCAATGAGCAACTGAGTCTGACCGGGAAGAAATTGCAACTGGCCCGAAGATCCAGTGAAGTCACCCGTCGACGCCTGCGCCGAGCCATCCATGGTATGCCACCAGACCAATACGGTGTCCTTGGTGGTTCCATTCACCCGAACCGGGAAGTAAGCCGTGTTGCCTTCCATCACGGTATCGGCATCATTGATGGTCACGGGAGGCGCATCTCCGTCGTCGAGGATGGTCCCCATCCCAATCGAGGAAGCGATGGAGGCCGGCGTGGCGGAATCGATCAAGAGGAAGAATGTTTCAGGGATCCGTTCCGAGATGTGATCATTGAGCAGTCGAACCGGGAATGTCGCTGAGCGCTGGCCCGGCAGAAGGGTGACCAGGCCCGAGGTATCGACATAACGCAGTCCGGGCTTGGCCGTACCGGCTTGGGTGTGGACCCAAATTTGAACCGGGTTGGCGGGGTACCAGTTCAAGGTCAGGTGGAAATTCACCGTGGTATCGGCCTCGACCACAGGACCCACTGAATCAATCGAGACCTGAGGCAAGCCATGGACATCGAGGATGGTTCCCACTCCCATGGTATCCCCAGGTAGGGTGTTGGAGAGAGCCGTCAAATTGACCAAAAATGTTCTGTCACCTTTCCCGGCGATCGAATCAGAAAGGATGGTGACCGACACGGAGGTGTCCAAGATTCCCGGTATCAACAGGATGTCTCCGCTGATGGCAGCATAATCGGCACCGGCAATCGCCGAGCTGTCACGCGTCGCCCAGTGGAAAGAAATTGGTTTGCCTGATGGCCGTTGAAGGTGGATTTGGAAGCGTGCCGAAGCCGTGCCCGTCAAAGGGGCTAGAACGGTTGCATCAGACAGGTAGATCATGGGGGCTGGGTTGTTGTCCAAAATGGATCCGACCCCGACCGTATCGCTGGCCCTTACGCCAACGAATCCTGAGAGATGCAGTTCGAAGGTTTCGATGGGTTCATTCAGGCTATCACCCAAAACCGGAATCGCGATCGTCAAAACCGAATCCCCCGGATGGAACACCAAGGTACCGCTTCCCGCGAGGTAGTCGAGACCGGCTGTGGCTGTTTTGTCCAATGTGCGCCAGTCGACCTGCACGGGAATGCTCGAGCGCCGGGAGAGGGATACGTGGAAAGAAAGCAGATTGAAGTCGCCGGACTTGGCTGGCTCCAAAACAGAGTCATCGTCGACAAATATTGTCGGGATAGAATCGTTGTCCAGGAGAGTTCCCAATCCGGTTGCCGAGGCGATCGTCGCAGTCTTTGCCGAATCGATCAGGGCGAAGAAAGTTTCAGGATTCGGTTCGGAAATATTGTCGTTCAAGATGCGGACCGGGAAAATGGCCGACCGAGTACCTGGTTGGATCGTCAAGGAAGCCGCCGTGTCGATATAACGCACCCCGGACTTCGCCGTGCCGGTCTGGGTGTGGATCCAGATCTGAATCGGTTTGGCCGGGTACCAGTCGAGTTGCACATGGAACCTGACCGTGGAATCGGCTTCGACAACCGGTCCCACCGAATCGATCGAGACCTTTGGGAGCCCCTGTATGTCGACAATGGTGCCGATCGCTAGGGTATCGCCAGGCAAAGTGTTGGACAGGGTGCTGAGGTGGACAACAAACAGCTTGTCGTCTTCCCCGGCAATCGAATCGGAGAGAATGGTGACCGACACCGAGGTGTCCTGCATCCCGGGCAGCAAGACAACATTTCCACTGGCAGCGATATAGTCGGCCCCGGCCGTCGCGGTGCTGTCTTTGGTCGCCCAGTGGAAGGAAATGGTCTTTCCGGATTGCCGCTGCAAATGGATCGGGAAGGTTGCTAGAGAAGTTCCGGTGGAGGGTTGGGTAACCTTCACACTCGACACATAGATCATGGGAGCTTTGGTGTTGTTGAGAATGGTCCCGATTCCAACCGTGTCGCCGACGACCCCTCCGACAATTTCCGACAAGCGGAGTTGGAAATATTCCGTAGGTTCATCGATGCTGTCTCCGTAAACCGGAATTGCAACCGAAAGAACCGAGTCCCCCGGATTGAAAAGTAGGCTCCCGCTTCCGCCCAGGTAATCCAATGGCGAAGTGGCTGTGCTGTCGACAGTGCGCCAACGAACCTGGACAGGCAATCCCGATGGGGTCGAAAGCGAAATGTGGAACCGAAGCGAATCGACACCACCTGACACCGCCGGCTCCAAAAGGGTACCGTTGTCGACAGAAACCGTTGGAGCCGGATCGTCGTCCAAAATGGTGCCACGCCCGATCGAATCCTGGATGTTCGCCCCGGTTGACGAGTCCAATCGCAGGAAGAAGTATTGGCTATCGGGCTGGTGGAACCGATCGGCATTGATGTTGACCAGGACCGTCTTTAGGGAATCACCCGGCGCGAAGCTGACAGATCCTGTCGTGTCGCGGTAGCGGACACCCGGCTTGGCCGTCCCGCCAAAAGTGTGGAAATGCACCGTGATGGGCTGACTTGATTTCAAATCCAGTTTGATGTGGAAGGTGGCCACACCTGCGGACTCGAATACCGGGTTTGCCGAATCCACCGTAACTCCTGGCAGGCCGTTGCCGTCGAGAATGGCACCAACCCCGATGGAATCGCTTTTGGCGCGATCCAGATTGGTCAAGTTGCTCAGGTTCAACTTGAAATACTCGGTGAGTTCGGACACCGCGTCCGATTTGACCGTTACGGGGATCCGGATGCTACGAATGCCCGCCAGCAAGGTAGTGTCACCCGATGTGGGTTTGTAGTCGTAGGTTCCGGCACCAACGGTCCCCGTCGAGACGGCTGTACTGTCTTGGGTTGCCCAGTGGAAGGAAACGGCACGCCCGCTGGGTCGTTTGAGAGTGATGGGGAACCACATCACAACATCACTTGAGGTTCCTTCGCGGACGCTGGCATCGCCGACAAGGATCGAGGGAGCCGAAATGGTGTCGTGAAGGGTTCCAATTCCGGTGTCTCGCGCAAAGGTGGCGTTTTTGGGATTCGACAGAGCAATCTTAAAGGTTTCGTCGGCCTCATCGATCGTGTCGCCCAGGATGGCAATCGCAATGGTCTTGACCGAATCTCCTGCGGCAAATACCACGGTGCCCGAGGCAGCCACGAAATCATTGTCGGTGGCCTTAGCGGTTCCATCGACCGTTTTCCAACTGACGGTCGTGGGAAGCCCGGAGCGGGCCGAAAGACTGAGGTGGAAATGCATCGAATCGGTCAAGCCCACTGTGCCCGGTTGAATGATGGACTGGTCATCGACCGAAATTTTTGGAGGAAGGTCGTCGTTCAAAATCATTCCCCGGCCAATGGAATCTTTCCGGGTTGCGAGCTTGGCTGAATCGAGCTTTGTGAAGAAGGTCTGCGAATCCGCCTCGAAGAAGCTGTTGTTTAAAATGCGGACTTTGATCGAATCGCTCTGGGAACCGGGAGCGAAGGTCACGAAGCCTGTGGTGTCGCGATAATCGAGTCCCGCCTTGGCAGTCCCCGCGTAAGTGTGGTAATACACCTTCACCGGTTGGCTCGATTTCCCGCTCAGGGTCAGATGGAACACCGACACCGTATCGGCCTCCACCACTGGCTTGGCAGAATCGATCAGAACCGTGGGCTGGCCGTTGCCATCGTTGATGACCCCCACCGCGAGAGTTTTGCTCTTCGCTGAATCGATATTCACGAGTTTGGACAAGAGGAACTTGAAATACTCCGTAGGTTCAAACACCGAATCGGCTTTGATGGTGATTGGGATCCAAATCGAGGTTGGTTTCCCTGGCTGGAAGACTGTGTCGCCCGAAGTTGGAGCGAAATCGAGAGTTCCATTGAGGACAGATCCTGTCGATACGGCGGTGCTATCGGCGGTAGCCCAATGGAAGGAGATGTTCCGACCGCTGGGGCGCGACAAAAACACTTTGAAAAACAAGGGGACATCTTTGCCCTTGCCCTCAAAAGTTACGGCGTTAACCGCAACTATAAAGGGAGACGAGATCGTGTCGTGGATGGTTCCAATGGCCGTGAGGCGCAAGGGGCCCACATTGGAAAGGCTGGAAAGGACCACCTTGAAGAATTCGTCGGCCTCGTCGACGGTATCGCCCAAAACTGGCACGAAGAGAGTCGTGTCGGTCTGCCCCACCCGGAAGGTGATCGTCCCGTTGGAAGGCAAGTAATCTTTGTCGGCCACCGTCGCCGTGCTGTCCAGGGTCGACCAGTTCACCCGGACCGTTCGCCCTGATGGAGTGTTCAGGTGGACGCGGAAAACCGCCTTGATGGTGTCCTTGATGCGGACGGGCTGGATGACAGTGGTGTCGTAGACAGAAATTGTCGGAAGCGGATCATTGTCCAGAATTCCGGCAAGCCCGATCGAATCGCGGATCTTGGCAAGGGACGTGTTGCTCGAAACCAAACGCATGTCGAAGGTTTCAAGGGAATCCTCGTTGATCAGATCATCCAGGATCCGGGACGGCAACCAAACCCAGCGCGTCATGGCGGGAATGGTGAGGGATCCCGTCGAGTCGACGAAATCGGAACCCGGCAAAGCAGTCCGGCCTTCGGTCTTGAACACCACTTGGACCGGGACGGCACTGGCCTGGGATAGGCGCACGTGAAAGCGGATGGTGGTGTCGGCTTCCACGACAGGCGCGATGGAATCGATCGAAATAGTGGGAATAGGGTTGATGTCTCGGATCGAGCCATCGCCCGAGGTGTCGGCGGGGTAGGCTTCGGTAATTTGGGTCAACGCCACCCGGAAGGTCTCGACTCCCTCGTTGGCAATCGTGTCCAGATTCGTCTGGATTTGGATCGGCAGGGAAACCGTCCCCTTGGGAATGGTCAACAGCGTGTTGAACGCCTGGTAATCGACCCCATCCGTTGCCGTGACGCCGCGGGTGATCGCCCGGAAGGTCACATCGATGCCTGAAGGCCGATCGAGTTTCACTGTAAAGCTCGCCTTGGTGCCTTCATTTACGATCACGGCATCTGAAATTCGAATGGGGGGGGCGGTATCGGCGTCGTAGATGGTCCCAATGCCCTGCGACTTTGCAAAGGCCGAACCAATCACATTGGAGAGTTGGAGGTAAAAGTCCTGGGTCTTCTCGTAGAGGGTGTCGCCGTAAACCGTGACAGATATTGTCGTGTCCGTTTTCCCAGAAGCGAAGACGATGATGCCGGAATCGTTGCGGTAGCGAGCAGCCTTGGTCGCAAAATTATCAGTCCCAAGAGCGGTGTGGTTCACCGTTCGCCAGGCGAACTGGACGGGCAGCGCCGAGGGGGCCGACAGCTTTACTTGGAACCTCATCGGGACCGTTGCGCCATAGGTTTTTGGCTCGTTGACGGAAGTATCCGTGATCGTCAAGCTGGGAGGAACGTCATCGTTGAGGATGGTTCCCGAATCCACTAGCTTGCTGCCGGTTTTGATGGCGTTGATCAACGAATCGATCACGACCGCGAAAGTTTCGTCGGCCTCGTACTTGGTGTCGCCCAC
>CAIKAA010000516.1 GCA_903825275.1 uncultured Fibrobacterota bacterium
GACTAAAATAGAGTCCCGAAATTGAGTCGATCCATTAACACTTGGCATTGACCCATCAGTTGTAAAGTAGAGATCGCTGGTTTGTTTTCCACCAGTAATTTTTGCAGAAAATTCAGTACGGTATTCGCCCGTGGCAGGTAAGATAACTGGATTTGAAGTGTCTTCCGGAGGCGTATCCACCGAGTGATCACATGCCAATAGAAGCAGAATCGTTCCAATGTTTAAGATACTTTTTATGGCTTTTATACTTTTTCCCTTTCGGCTTCATCATACAACACTTTTGCGTGACCCGATCTCGACACGTAATTAAAAAAACCTTAATCTTTCACGAAGTAGTTAAGAACATCGCTTCCATTGTCCAGGTCTTTGCCGACGAGAATCAATTGGTTTCCGGTAATGCTGTAGGGCAACCTAGCCGAATCGGGCGGTTTGGTATTCCAAGTCTTGCCGCTGTCAAAGCTTGTTTTATATGAAAACGAGCAAAACTTGACAGTATCATGGCTAGCCACCCAGCTTCCCGAATCCCGAAAGAAATAAGAATATACGGTCAGGGGTGGAGTTTGCGTATTCAAATAGGAGCCATTTGCGGAGAAAACAAGGATATTGTTTGCGGGTTTAATCTGTCCACTCTTATAGGTCGCTTCCCACCGACCAACAAGGCCGGTGGCATCTCCTCCTCCGTTTGTGGCGCTCCCTGAAGCGGGTGAACTTGAAGAGTCACAACTCACCAAAAAACCAACAACACAGCTGATCGCAACCATTGACAATTTTCGCACACTCAACCTCCTTCGTGAAAATCAAGAACCAATTGTAACACAACTCAACAGATATTGTCCTGAGCCTGCCGAATGAAACGACCATCTTCCCCCAATCGGCCCGTTCAATCGGAACCGCTTGTAAACGCGGCCCAGTTAACAGGGGTCATTGGGGGTGAATCAACTCAATTTGAACACCACGGAATGCAAAAGCAGCTTTAACCCTTTCAATAATGACATTTCTCCGCTCATCGTTTATCAGTTGGCCGCTGTCCCAACGCACAATTGATGAAGGGTAAACAACGATTCCATGCGGGCTCGCAAGCACCTCCGAGCTGATGCGAAGAGCGCGGTCTGCTTCTTTATACAGCAACCCGGTCATCCCTAGCACCTGGACAGAGTACCCCTCATCACTGACAATCAAATTTGGATTATCACAGGAAAACATATGACCGCGCTTTCTTACGGGACATGAACAGCACTCCCATTAGCCATTACTGAGTAGTAGTTGATTGCAACACCTTGCGCTTGTAGCAACGGGTATTCAATCTGCGCCCAAACACTACTCAAGGAAACACCTTGGGCATTCTGAAAAACACTAACGGAACCTGAAGCGCCGATCGCAAATTGTCTTGAAGCCGGCTCCCAAATCGCGGCTCGAACATTTAGCCAATCCTTCCCTTGTGCTAATAAGCCTTCTGACATCGGTTGCAATCCAGAATTAGAATGTTCGAGGGTGGTTCCTCCTGTTCGCAGAGCGTATGCCTCCGCAGCATTTCTTGCAGCATCACCACCCGACCAGAAAGCCCTACTCGTTGCTACCGAAGAGGCATCACTCGCCATCAACGGCAGCCCAGCCCCTAGCGCAGGAACAAGCGCCTCAGCAGCCAATCCTCCCGTCAACGCAGCTAAACCAATCCAAGTGACTGGATTCTTCGCAGCGGTCACCGCGACATCTTTCCCTAGCTGAGTAGCCCCCTTGGCATCTGCATTGTAGCCGGTACCAAGATTGAACATCCAGGAGAAGGCTCCTTGGAAATCCATCCCTGAAGAAGGCGTTGCCATTGCTTCGGCCATGCCCGTAGGGTCAAGATGATTCCCCACGTATTCATAAGGCGACCAGAACTGATCCATAGGATCTTTGGTCAGTATCTCCACCCCTACGTCACCTTTTCCAGCGACGGCCCTTTCCCCTTTCGGCAAGTCCAGCGGGTCCAGGGTCCGGGAGGCCCACGCATTTCCCAGGCAAAGCGCCAAAACCGCCCAGAGGACGATTTGCAGGC
>CAIKAA010000517.1 GCA_903825275.1 uncultured Fibrobacterota bacterium
ACAGGAAGAGTTTCTTTTGATCTTGAGAAGACTTGCTGGCGAAAAAGGCTAAAGCAAAAGAATGGGTAAAAATTGTGTCAGGTCGCCACAGACCAACCAAAGTTGGCGTTCAATTCTCTAGAAAAACTCGTATGGTGTTCCCGTCAGACACCCGGATGGAATTCCCTTTCCCCTTTCTAAAAAACTGGAAGGCCTTGTAGAGGACTTCCTTGAATTTGTGGTGGAGGTTTCCTTGCGTCCCTTGGTTCTATTGTTGAGTTTTGCGGCTTTGGCCCTGGCCTCCTGGCAACCCATCGAGCAGGTGGGCGCCTCCCCGCGCTCCGACGCTCGGGGCGCGGCTCTGGGCACGCCCTTTTGGGCCGATTCGTCCCGCTACGACCTATTTAATTTGGCTGGCAACCCCATCGGATTGCTGTCTTCTGACTCCCAAAGTTTGAGTGTGCTTTTTGGATCTTCGGGGACCAGCTTTACGGGCAGCAAAACTAGCCTTGCGGACAACCACCCGGTCTCCTTGGAACTTCGAACCGCTGCGGCCAATCGCTATGGGTTGCGTCTGGGCGTAGACTATGAAACCCAGAACCTTCAATTGCCGGCAAGCCCCGATTACACGGCCACACGACTGCATTGGGGGTTGGACGTGGCCGCCAATCTGGTCGGCAAACAATATTTGACCATGGGCTTTGGATTGCACGGGCGATTTCCTTCCAACCAGTCCCAAGACACTTCCGGCACCGCCGCTACGGGAACCTTTGAACGCTGGCAACCGGGCCTGGATGCCTTGCGCTTTTCTTTGGGGTCGCGTCTCGCCGACATGGTCACCCTATCGGCCCGCGTCGAAGCCAATGCCTCCGTCGATACCTTGAACCACACCCCCAGTGGCACGACCCAAAAGAGTCTGAGCCGCTTTGGAAATGTTCTGCTGCCCTTTTGGGGATTTGGCATCCAAGTGGACAACCCCCAATACCCCCTCCGTTTGACGACCGAATATGGCCGAGGTACGAGTTACAACATCGGGGTGATCAAGACCCTGGGAACCTCCACCGTGGCTAGCACCAATGTCGCGATGCCGCAGCTATCCACGGACACCTCGCGATTCCTCCTGGCTGCCATCGGAAAATTCGACAAGCCCCTCCCGGGCCATCTTTTCCGCCCGGCCTTGGCTTTCTTCCACACGTCCGCCAAAACCCAAGCCTATCAGCCTGTCGAAGGCGCCCAGTCCACGGATTTCGCCCGCAAGGGTCCGATCATGACGGACACGTCTTGGGCAAACTCCCAAACCGGATTCGCCATTGGTTTAGGCTACGAATGGATTCAGGGGGTGAAGACCAACTTCGAGTGGGAACGCACCAGTCAGGAATTGTCACGGGGAGCCAAGCTGGACAGCGGCCGGACCGACAACCATGTCGATCACCGGATTTCCATGGGCTTGGAAGTCAGTCAAAGCGTGATCCCGGCCCTGGCCGCCAGATTTCCCGAAGGAACTTCCGTGTTCGTGCGGTTGGGTCTGCGCCTGCAAAGCTTGGCGGGAATGGAAGTCGAGCCAGGCTACCTCGGCCGTCTGACAACGGGGTATGAACCGGCCTTTGGATACGAAGGGGTTTCACCGTCCAATCCCACCGGTTGGATCGGCCAGGAGGACTTGGTCGGATTGAACCCCCAACTCGGATCGGGCTCGGATGAAACCGCCATTTCCTTTGGCTTTGGCGGTGCCACCTTGGGTGGCAAGCTCGGGGCCGACGTGGCCATCGTGATCGATACCTGGAATTTCGATGCCCCAGGAGGAGCCAAGCTCAGCGGAACCGGCTGGAATTTTGGGGTCCATTGGTCCTTGTGATGGCGGATCTCGTTGTCGCCGATCCAACCCTACTGGATTGTCCGCACATAACGGTATTGATCCGTTGAGCCGCTCACCCTTGGCACCCATGCGGGTGCCCCGCCTTCAAACTTAACGACTCGCTGGGGTTCGTCGAGTACATTGGTCCTCGTGAACAAACCAGAGATTCTTGCTCCCGCCGGTGGCTGGGACTGTGCCAAAGCCGCCATCGAAAACGGAGCCGACGCGATTTATTTCGGCAGTGAAGTGTTCAACGCCCGGATGCGGGCCGACAACTTCACCCTCGTCGATCTGCCAAAGCTTATGGAGTTCCTCCATTTGCGAGGAGCGAAAGGCTACCTCGCCTTCAACACCTTGGTGTTCCCGTCCGAGCTGGCCCTTGCGGAACGGACCTTGCGTTCGGTCATCGCCGCCGGAGTCGACGCGGCCATCGTCCAGGACGTCGGAATTTGTCGACTGATCCGTTCGATCAGCCCGGACTTCCCGATCCACGCCAGCACCCAGATGACCATCTCGAGTCCCGATGGCGTCCGATTCGCCCGCGAGCTGGGCTGTTCGCTGGCCGTCTTGGCGCGCGAGAACACCCTGGAAGAAATGAGGAAGATCCAGACTTCCCTTGCCGACGATCCACTGCCCCTGGAAGTCTTCGTCCACGGCGCCTTGTGTGTCGCCTACTCGGGCCAATGCTTGACGTCCGAGGCCTTGGGGGGGCGTTCGGCCAACCGCGGAGAATGCGCCCAAGCCTGCCGCATGCCCTACCAACTGTTGCGCGATGGCGAAGTGGTGGACCTTGGCGATCGCAAATACCTCTTGTCCCCCCAGGACCTGTGCGGCGTCGAGTTGGTTCCTGATTTGATCCGGGTGGGAATCCATTCGCTCAAGATCGAAGGGCGATTGAAAACGCCCTCTTACGTGGCTTCGATCACGCGGATCTACCGGCAAGCCGTCGACCAAGCCTGGAATGCCGCCATGGCCCAGGTCGATCCCGGACAACTTTTGACACCCGAGACCAAGTACCGGGTGGAGATGGCTTTCTCGCGCGGGATCCACACCGGCTGGATGGCGGGAAACGACAACCAGACCTTGGTGCATGGTCGCTATCCCAAAAAGCGCGGCGTCTATTTGGGGCAGGTGGAAAAGGTGACGGGGTACGAAGTCGCCCTGAAACTCGCTGGTCCGGTCCGGGCCGGAGACGGTGTGGTGTTCGACGCCGGCAAACCCGAGGCCCGCGAAGAAGGCGGGCGGATTTGGGAAATCCAGGAAGACGACCACTTCACCTGGTTGGCCTTTGGCGAGGGCAGCGTGAATTTGCGCAAGGTGAAGATCGGCGATCGCGTCTGGAAAACTTCCGACCAGGTCCTTGAAAAGGAAATCAAGAAGACTTGGGATGTGGAAGGGGCGGCCTTCCAAAGGCCCATCCGCGCCGTGGTGACGGGATCTGCCGGAACGCCTTTGGTGCTGGAACTCTCGGATGGCGATGGCCACGTGGTGCGCGCCCAAACCGAAACGATTTTGGAATTGGCTCGCAAGCGACCGCTGGACCAGGCCTATCTCGAAGCCCAGATCGGCCGGATGGGAGGTTCGCCCTTCTTTTTGGCAAATCTGGAAAGCCGCTTGGACTCGGACGTGATGGTTCCGGTGAGTGCCTTGAACGAAGTGCGTCGCCAAGCCGTGGAAGCATTGTCCCAAGCGCGCCAAAAACCAAGCCGCTGGTCCGTTTCCAGCCACGCCGCCATCGCGCCAAAATTTGTCAAACCGTTGCCTTCCGACCAGGTCCCCGATCTGGTGGTGCTGGTCCGCAACGAAACCCAACTGGAAACCGCCGCGAACCACGGCGTGGGCACGCTGTATTTGGAACTGGAATTTCCCAAGCGCTACCCGGCCGCCATCGCGCGCTGGCGGGAGCTTGCGCCGGGCCGGGAAATCTGGGCCGCTCCGCCGCGCATCGCCAAGGCCGGCGAAGATTGGATCCTTCGCCAAGTGGAGGAAGGCGGCGCCGATGGCGTGCTGGCGCGCGCCTGGGACCATCTGTCGTGGTTTCAAAGCAAGACCCGGCTGCGCGGGGATTTTTCCTTGAACGTCGCCAATGGTTTGACCGCCGATTGGTTTTTGGAGCGGTTCGATCTGGAAGGGCTGGCTTGTTCCTACGACCTGACGGCCCAGCAGATTTTGGATCTGGCTGCGTCCACGAACGCTTCGCGGCTGGAACTGACCCTCCACCAGCACATGCCCATGTTCCACATGGAGCATTGCGTGTTTTGCGCCTTTCTTTCCAAAGGCAAGGATTTCCACGATTGCGGACGCCCCTGCGAAGCCCACCAGGTCCGCCTTCGCGACCATACGGGCCTGTCCCATCCCATCAAGGCCGACGCGGGTTGCCGCAACACGGTGTTCAACGCCCGCGCCCAGACCGGCGCCGAATACGCGTCAGATTTTGTCAAGGCCGGAATTCGTCGGTTTCGCATCGAATTTCTCGACGAGACTCCTGGCGAAATGGCGCACGTTTTGGGTCGCTACCGGGACTTGTTGGAAGGAAGAATCGATGGCCGGAGCCTTTGGCGCGAGCTCCAAGCCGTGAACCAACTCGGCGTCACGCGAGGAACGCTGGCCGAGAGGTGAACGAGAAAACCAAAAGCCCTAGCGACTTGCTGACAGATTCCATCACACCCCACACCACCCGATATCCCTTTTAGAACCCGCCGAACTCCGGTCGGAAGGCATCGATCACATGTTCGGGTTCCTGGCCGATCCGCAAGAGCACCGCGTCGAAACGAACGTTGGCTTGGGTTTCTTGGTGGCGCACCAGCCAAGCCAAGGCGACTTTGGCGACTTGGCGCTGCTTGGCGGGCGTGATCCATTCGCCTGGGTCACCCGCCCAGGCCCCGCGAGAGCTTTTCACTTCCACGAAGACGATGGTGCCATCGGTGTCGCGACAGACCAAGTCCAGTTCGCCACGGCCATGCCGCCAATTTCTGTCCACCACCACAAAGCCTCGCGAAATCAAGAGCTCGGCGGCGCGATCTTCGCCAAACGCTCCCCATTGCTTTGGCGAGGTGTCAGGATTTGAAGAGGACAAACCAGGCCACCAACAGGAAAGTGGCCAGGACTAGGACCAACACCCCTGCACCCATCCACCAAAGAGACTTGTGGACCCCGAATTTTCCGCCGAATCCGGAGTCGGAAGCGGGATCTTCATCCCGTCGCGAATCGCGGCGACGGTCGTCGGGACGACGTCGATCCAACAGCCGCCGGTCCCGCCCGTTGCGAAGATTGGATTCAGAAGGCAAGATGGGCAGCCCGCTAGAAGGCGTTCGATTTTTGTCGCCCAGTTGGTCCAAGGCCTCCAACATGGATTCGGCCGAACCATAGCGTTCTTCCTTCTTCTTGGCCAGGGACTTGCGCAGGATGGCCAGCAAAGCTGGGGGAAGCTCGGAGCGATTGATGGGGGGCACCTGTTCGTGGACATGCTTGTAAGCGATGGCCAGCGGGGCTTCGGCCAAGAACGGAGGTTTTCCCGCCAAGCATTCGTAGAGCACCACACCCAGGGAATAGAGGTCGGAGCGTTCATCCAGGGCCATTCCCTGGCATTGCTCCGGCGACATGTATTCGGGGGTTCCCAACGCCACGCCTTCGGTGGTGAGCCGCTCGGAATTTTCCATCAGCGCGATGCCAAAGTCTCCCAAAAGGGCGGCTCCGGTGTCTTCGTCGATCAAAATATTCGAACTCTTCACATCGCGATGGAGCAAGTGCTGGCCGTGGGAATAGCGGATCGCGCGCAGCATTTGCCGGGCGATTTCGACCGTACGGGCGGCGGTAAGGGGGCCGTCCTTGGAGACAATTTTTGCCAGAGACCTGCCGCGGACGTATTGCATGGCCAACCAATGGCGGCGATCTTCGGTGCCGTAATCATACAAGACCACGATGTTCTGATGGACCAACCGGGCAATGGCACGGGCTTCGGCCAAAAATCGCTGGGTGTCGTCTCGGTTTTCGCCCAGCGCCGGACCACTCAGCAACTTGATCGCCACCTCGCGTTGCAAGAGAGGATCGCGGGCTCGCCAAACCGTGCCGGCTCCTCCGCGTCCAATTTCTTCTTCCAGAAGATAGCGCCCGATGTGCGCAGGGGTATTGGGCATCAGACCAACGCCGTCAGGCCGTGCCGCAGGCGATCCATCGCCTTTTGGAGATTGTCCATGGAGGTCGCGTAGGACAGTCGGATGCAGCGGTCGTCGCCAAAGGCGGCACCAGGAACCACCGCCAACAATTCGTCCGCCAATAGATAGGCGCAAAGGTCCAAGGACCCTTGGATGACCTTCCCCTTAGGAGTCTTCTTGCCATAGAAGCTCGAAACTTCCGGAAGGGCGTAAAAGGCCCCTTCGGGAAGTGGAGCCTTCACGCCGGGAATGGCGCGCAAGGCAGCAACCACGAAGTCGCGACGACGGGTGAATTCTTCCCCCATCTTGTAAACAAACTCAAGGCCGCCATTCAGCGCCGCCACGGCCGCGTATTGGGAGACATTGGCCGGATGGTGGGTGGCTTGGCTTTGCAAAGCGCCGATCGCCTTGGCGATCCTTGCAGGCCCGGCAAAGAACCCAATCCGCCAGCCCGTCATGGCATAGGCTTTGGAAACGCCATTGACAATCAATGTCAAAGCAGCGATGTCGTCTCCCAAAGAGGCGATGGAGACCGGTTTGCGTCCATCGTAGAGGATGTGCTCGTAAATCTCGTCCGAGATCACATACACGTCGTGCTTCACCAAAATCTTGGCGAAGGCTTCGAGGTCGGACCTGCCGTAAACCATCCCGGTGGGATTGGAGGGGTTGCACAATAAAAAGGCCTTGGTCCGGGGCGTGATCGCCGCTTCCAAGGCTTCGGGAGTGATTTTGTATCCCGTCTCGACCGACGAATGGACAAATACCGGCGTGCCCCCATAGAGCTTCACCAGCTCGGGATAGGTCACCCAGTAGGGAGCGGGAATGATGACTTCGTCACCCGGATTCAACAACGTCTGGAGGACGTTGGCCACGGCGTGCTTCACCCCCGACGAAATCACGATTTGGTCGGGCGGAATCTGAATCCCATTCTCCCGCAAAAGCTTGTCGGAAACAGCCTGCTTGAGCTCTGGAATTCCGGTCGGTGAGGTGTATTTGGTCTTGCCTTCGCGCAGCGAGGCGATCGCCGCATCCTTGATGTGGTCCGGAGTGTCGAAATCCGGTTCTCCAGCACCCAGGGCCACGATGTCTTGACCGGCTGCTTGGAGTTCCTTGGCGCGCGTGTCGATGGCCACCGTCATGGAAGGGGCCAAAGCGAGTACGGACGACGAGAGGGGCTTCATGATTTTTGCGATTCCTTCATTGTGGTTTAACTCTCCACAATCATAGGAATTAGACCGGATTTCCAGGCCTTAGATCTGGAAGAAGATAATGTGGCCAAATCTGCCAGGACTTTGCCTCCAATTTGGCACGCTCGGGAGGGGTGACCCCGGTAAGGACCAGGGCGCAGTCGACTCCCGCATGTCGAGCCCCCAAGATATCGGTGGCTAAGGTATCCCCAATGGCCACAACCCGGTCGGCGGGAAGGTTCATCTTTTCCAGGGCATGGGAGTAGATTTCACCAAACGGCTTGCCCAAAAGAGCCACTTTGCAGCCCGTTTCCCGCGCCAGAGATCGAGCAGTGACCCCCGAGACCCTCGCCATCACCCCTTGGGGGCGAGGCGCAACGGCATCTGGATTCAACACCACAAGCAAACTGCCCTCTTGGCGCAAGATCCGATGGGCTTCGGCGATTCGGCGCATCCGGTAGCCACGGGAGCTGGCCAACACGACCACTCTGGTTTCTTCGGCTTGATCGGTGCTCTCCAACCCCGCAGCCCTCAGATACTCTCGACCCGATGCCAATCCCATGTAAAAGACTGGTCCCCGGATCCCCAATCGATCTCGTTCGCGAGCCAATAGAGATCCCGAACAAATCACATCGCCGGGCTCCAATCCGATCCCGATCGAGGAAAGCAGGAGTCGGTTGTCTTCTTCGGCCAAGGCCGCGTTGTTGGTCAGAACGCGGACCTTCTTGCCCTTGGATTTCAGCCAAGCGACGCCTTCGGCAGCCCATGGAATGGGCTCCTCTGCCCGATTGAGCACTCCGTAGGAATCGAGTAAAAACCCGTCGTAACGGCTTGCAAGTTCTTCCAAAGTCGTGACTGGCATCTTAGGCGGCGGCTGGGTAGGGCCCATTCGCGTTGCGTAATCCCGGTAGATCTGCAGTTCCGGTGAGCCTGGTTGGAAAATCATGAAGCCGTGAAAGATACTTGTATCGGGAATTCACAGATGACTTTGTCCAGCCTTTGTTCCCTGAATCCCTCAAATCCTCCGCTTTCGAACCAAGGCGCCCAAACTGCGCAACAGCACCGTGATGTCCAGCAAAAACGACCGCAAGCGTAGGTATTGAAGGTCCAGTTCCAATTCGTCGGTGAGGCTGATCTTGGCTCGTGGATCAATTTTCCAAAGGCCCGTCAACCCCGGTGGTAGACTCAAACGGAACCGATGCCGTGGATCCAAGGAGGCGGCCTCCCGCAGCCCCAGGGGTCGGGGACCGACCATGGAAAGGTCGCCACTCACCACGTTCAGCAGCTCAGGGGCGATTTCCAAAAGACTTGATCGCAAAAATTTCCCCAGTGGAGTCAATCGGTCGTCGAACGGAATCCGGGCCAATTCGGGCCGGAATTTTTCCGGCATGGTCCGAAGCCGAAGCAATAAAAAGGGCTGTTCCCCCGCCCCAACGGCGGGGATTCGCACCAGAGCTGATCCCCCCAGGTTGCGTCGGATCAGCGGGAGAATCGCCAGCAAAATAGGCGAAATGATCAAGAGGAGCGGAAGAGCGATCACCAGGTCTAAAATTCGTTTGCGGATCCGAGGTCCGCCTGACATCACCAGGGGATGAGGCCCCAGAAGGGGAACTCCGTCCAAATCTTGGACTTCCACCAAGGACAAGATTTGGTCGGCTAGCGTGGGAACAATCTGAAATACGATCTTGTGCCGCCGACAGATTTCCAAGATGTCCAAGACGGTGCGTCGCGGGACCTGGGGAAGAGCGATGTACAAACGCTGGATTTGACCACCGCTAAGTAGCGAATCCAACTTGGAATAGTCTCCCAATATCGGAACCTCTTCATCCATCGAAACGGCGATCCCGTCATCGATAAACCCCGAAACATGGATTCCCAGTTCGGGCAAGCGCCGCAATTCGCGCACCAGGCGCATCCCGGTTTCGCCCGCACCATAGACCAACGCATTGGTTTCACCGATTCCTGCTCGGTGAAGTCTCTCGCCAGCCCAATGGAAAAAGTGCCTCCCGAAATACAAGGAAGGAAGGATCCAGACCCAAACCGACAGCAACAGGGAGATCGCCACCGGAATCCCCATCAAGAAGAGAAACAAGCGCGTGCCAGCCAAGGCAGTGAACCAAGCACGCAACAGCTGGCGATTTTCGCGCAGGTCCAGCAACGACCGGGTGGGGACGTAAAGATCGAAGAGGGCCAGGGAAAGGAAGCATAGAACCTCGCCAACCAGATAAATTTCCAGAGGGTTTGGCGGGAGCTGCATCTGGTGCCCCCTGAGAACGAACCAGATGGAAAACCCCATACCCTGGCCCACCGAGGAGGCCAGGAAATCGATCGCCATGCGCAACCCAACCATCCACCTTTGGAAGTTTGGAATCGTAGACAATTGTCTTTGGACGAATTTTGGTGAAGTGAGTGGCATCAATGCTGTCTGGGTTGTTCAGGGGAAAGTTCGTTCCAAATGGGACGAAAACGGGGACGATCAAGGTAAATTCCTCAGATGTCCACACCTGTAGAGTCCGCGACGGCCGTTTTGGAGCAGATGATTGACCAGCAACGGGTCAAAGTACTGAATCTAGGGCGCAAATGGGTCCCCCACGCCACCGACGAAGACCTGCGCAATGCTGAAGACTTCCAGATCCTGAAGGACAAACCGATTTTCCATTACGAAGATGGAATTTTGGCGGGCCTGATCGCCGCCAGAATGGCCCTGATCCACGAACTTCGCCGCGAGAGCGCGTAATCTACCGTTGCCTTGGCACCCAAGGTGCCCTGCCGGGTTTGTAGTGCCGTAGCAGTCGATACAACCGCCTATGGCGCCACTCAGGCAACGGCGGATTTGCGTTGGCTTCGAACCAGCAGCTTCGGCGGCGCTCAGGCAACGACGGATTCGCGCAACTCCGAGCGACCGAGCCAGTAGCACGCTAGGGGGGCCGGGATTTTGAGGATTTGGAATTCCCTGCCGTTTTCGGAGACCTTCAAAATTCCAAAATCGTCCATGCGACGGGTCACGACATACCCGCGAGACACTCCCTTGGTGGCGCAAAACTCACAGAGTCCCTTCAGGTCTCCAAGCCCCGTGTCCTGGCCTCGGTATTTGACCTCGAAAGGGATCAATCTTCCCTGTCCCTCGGCGACGATGTCCACCTCGTGATCCTTCCTTCCCCGCCAATAAGAAAAGGTCATGTCTTCCTGGTAAAGGTGCGTGAACACATGCTTGAAAAAGGCTGTCTCTACCGCAGCGCCGAGCAGAACGTCGTCTTCGAGCAAGGAACGTCCTTTTGCCAACACGCTAGGACCGATCGCCGCATCGGCCAAGTACACCTTGTGACGCCCCCGAAGCACTTCCTTGCCGTACCCGTGCGGCGACAACTTGTGGATGAGGTGGACCGACGAAAGCAGGTCGATGAAATTCAATACGGTCGGCTTTTTCAAAGACAAATTCTGACAGATTGTCGGTACATCGAGCAAACCGCCATCGTGCAGGCATAGATACAGAAACAAGTATTCCAGCTCCACGACGCGGCGCACCCCAAAGAGCACGGTCATGTCCCGTTTCAGAACCTTGTCGACGATATCTTCCCGCAATAGTTTTTGCGCCCAGCTCACCGAACTCGCCAAGGCGCATTGCGGAAATCCTCCTCGTTGCAAATACTCGTGGAAATGTCCCGAGAGAGGTTGGGCGATGGAGGCGGTGCGAGAAAAATCGCCGAAATTCCAGTCAAACAATGGCTCCAAAGACGATAGCTCCGGGAGAACTGGCTCGCTTTGCCCCTGGATTTTCATGAATTCGTAGAAGGAAAGGGTGTTCAACCGGATGGTGTGCCAACGCCCGACGCCGCTTTCCTGGCCTTCTAGGACAAGTGGGGTCGCCGAACCCGTGAGGGCAATGCGGCGATCCTTGTGGAAATCGACTTGGTGCTTGACCCAGGTCTGCCAAGCTGGTAAAAATTGGATCTCGTCGAGAAAGAGGTATTCCACGCCGATCGAGCGCGTTTCGATCGTGCGCCAAAGACGAAGCACCTCTTCCAACCCGGCGAGCTTGAGCAAAGGGTGGTCGAAGGTCACATAGAGGAGATTTCCCGATGGCACACCGCTTTTCAGCAACCCATCGATCGCCTGGAGAAACAGAGTGGTTTTCCCAATTTGACGGGCACCGGCCAAAAGCACGGCTCGGGGAGCCGGAGGGTTGCGAAGCCAAAGGTTCAGTTGGGATAAGGCCGTTCTATTCCAGGAAGGCAAGTCGGCAACGAGGCCATCTTGCCACCAGGGGTTCATTTGGCGAAGGATCGCGACGATGTCCGATTCGGGAACGATCATCCAGATAATCTACCAAAAATCAGTATTTTAGCTAAATATATTTTACTTATTTAAATGATTTTAGTCGTTTTCTCAAATCCAGAGGCGGATCTTTACCAACTTCCCGCAAGTGGAGGGACACCGACCGACTTTGGAAAGCACGCTTGCTTTTGATGGAGTAGGCAATCTTCTGTGGGTTGAGGGAAGGAAATGAGTCGGGAAGAAGGTATCTTGCGCCGTTCTCATTCCATCGACCGGAGTTCGACTCTCTGGCGAAGCTGGCGCTTCGATGCGCACAATAAAGGAAACTCAGATGTCTTTGAAGGATCGGATCGCACCCCACCTGGCCCTGGTGGAAAACCCCTACCGTTATATCGGTGGGGAATCTGGCCAAACCGTCAAGCTCGAAGCCAGTTCGCGATTGGCCCTGGTCTTCCCCGACCTTTACGAATTGGGCATGAGCAACAACGCCTTGCGCATTCTCTACCACATCGTGAACCGCGACCCGCGCTGGGCTGCCGAGCGCGTCTTCGCGCCCTGGACCGATCTGGGCGACCGGTTGCGCGAGCACGACATTCCCTTGTTCAGCTTGGAAACCCACCGGGCCCTTGGCGAATTCGACGTGGTGGGGATCACCGTCCAAACCGAACTGAATTACACGAACATTCCCTACGTGCTGGATCTGGGCAAGATTCCCGTTTGGGCTTCCGACCGCAGCGAGACCGATCCGTTGGTGATCGGCGGCGGTCCTTGCATGACCAATCCCGAACCGATCGCGCCCTTCTTCGACGCCTTCGTGATCGGCGACGGCGAAATTTTGGTGCGGACCATTTTGGAACTGGTGGAACGCCGCAAGGCCGAAGGCCAAACCCGCTCCTGGATCTTGGACCAGTTGGCGGCCCTTCCCGGGATCTATGTGCCTTCCCAGATCGCGATGGAAATGGGACCCCAGGGAGATTTGATTCCGGTGGGCATCGATGGCAACGGGCCGTATGCTCGTGCCAAAGGTGTGAAGCGCACCTGGGTCGAAGTGCTCAATCCCGACGATGTGCCGCGCCAGACACCCATGGCCAACGGAGAAATCGTCCACGAACGCTTCGCCGTCGAGCTGTTGCGCGGCTGCACCCAGGGGTGCAGATTCTGTCAAGCAGGTTACTGGTACCGCCCGATCCGGGAATTGTCTCCTGACGCCGTGATCCAGATCGCCAAGGAAGGGTTGGCCGCCACCGGTTCCGACGAATTGGGACTGCTATCCCTTTCTACCGCAGACTATTCGCAGATCGCGCCACTCACCGACCGTTTGGTGGACGACCCGGCCTTTCGCAACGTGAACCTCTCGTTACCGTCTCTTCGCGCCAACATGTTCGGCCAAACGTTGGCCAAGAAGGTCGCCCGCGCCCGTGGCAGCCGCAGCGCCACCTTCGCGCCCGAAACGGGATCGGCGCGCTTGCGCAAGGTGATCAACAAGACGATCACCGACGAAGACATGATCGGTGCCGCCGAAGGCGTGTTCCAAAACGGCTGGCACACGATCAAGCTCTACACCATGATCGGTCTTCCCACCGAGACCATGGAAGACATGGAAGCGTTCTGCGGACTCATCGAAAAGCTGGGCCGTGTGGGAATGCGGCACACCCGTCGTGCCGAGATCCACCCCAATGTAGGGATCATGGTGCCCAAGCCTTTCACCCCAATGCAATGGGAGCCGTTTGTGGGCGAGGCCGACGCCCGCGAGCGCATCCAGTTTGTCCGCAAAGGCTTCCAGCGCAACAAGCACGTGCGGATCACTTGGAGCACCTGGGAAATTTCCTACATGGAATCGCTGTTCGCCCGCGGCGACCGCCAGTTGGCCCCCATGATTTTGGAAGCCAGCCGCAAGGGGATGAATTTTGAATCGAATGAACACAGCTTCAAAGGCCTGGCCGCTTGGAAGGAAATCTTCGCGCTCCACGGTTACGATTCGGACCATCGCGTGTTCCGGCGCCGCGAGCTGGACGAAGTCTTTCCCTGGGATTTCATCCACGCGGGAGCGACCAAGGGCTTTTTGAAGGACGAGTGGAAGAAAATGTACAGGCCCGAAACCCCCGAGGTTCCGGACTGCCGCTGGGGAGCCTGCAACCACTGCGGCGTGCCCGGCAATTACGCCGACATCAAACTGGCCCCCCCAGAATTAGGACAGATCACCCTACCACCTCCTGGGACTTATGCCGGCAAGGCCAAGGCGGGACCCGCCGCTGGTCTGCCGCCCGAAGCGGAAGGTTACAACCAGCTCGACCCGGTCTCGATGGCGCGATTGCGATCGAACAAGACCCCAGAAGCATCGATTTCGCAAAATGGGTTGACGGAAATTGTCGATTTGGAGTCGGAGCCAATCGCCGAATCGGTGGAAGGTCTCGAAAATCCCGAAGGCATTCCTGGATCGAACGAATCGAACCTCCCTACCGAAAAACCCAAGAAGCCGCGCGACAAGCGCCATCCTGAAGGCTGGGAAGACAAGGAACGCTCGCAGCGCGGGATTCCCTGGCTGATCCGATTCCGCAAGGCCGACCTGGCGCGCTTTTTGGGCCATCACGGCACGATTAGCTTGTTGGAGAAAGCCTTGCGACGCGCCGGCGTCAAGCTGTTTTATAGCCGTGGTTTCAATCCGCGTCCGCGGTTGAAGAACGCCGGAGCCCTTCCCGTCGGCCTTGGCTCGGAAGCGGAACCGTTGATGGTGGAATTGGAGCGCAATCCGGAAAATCCTGCAGACATTGCCCGAATTTTATCCTCGTTCCTTCCCCAGGGGTTGGACGTGATCGAATTCTCGCCACGGGATATCTTCGACCTTCCGGTGCCGCCCACCATGACCTACCGCTTGCGCCCCGAAGGCGACGCGCACTTGCTCGAACAGGCCGAAAAGCTGTTTCAGGAAGGCGCTCTCCCCGACACGATAGACAGCCGCGATCGTCCGGTCCACACTTCCCAAGAAGTGACAGATCTTGTCTGGACAGGTGCCGAATTGCTCCTCACAGGCCGGGTGAACAACGCGGGCAATACCGTGTCGCCGTTCGCGCTGTTGGCCGGAGCCACGGGAATTCCTCTGGCCAAGCTTCGCGAGCGCGAGGTCGTGAAACTGGCATGAGCGACTCGGGGCCAACGGGTTTGTTGTGTCTGGGGGACAACCTCCAGACGATGACCGAACTACTCCCGCGTTTCGAACGGCTCTGCAATCTTGTCCTGGTCGATCCGCCCTACAACGCCAAGAACCGCAAGGACTATCCCGACGATCTGGCCCACGACAAATGGCTCGCTTGGCTGGAAGATCGGCTGAGATTGGCCTGCCGTTTTCTGACACCCAACGGAATTTTGGCTTGCCACATCGACGATTCCGAACAGGCTTACCTCCAAGTCCTGCTGGACCGGATCATGGGCCGAGCCTGTCGCCTGAACACGGTGTGCGTGAAGATGAGCGAATTGTCTGGCGTGAAGATGCGCTACCAGGATAAAATGCTGCCGCGCACCAAGGAATACGTGCTATTGTACGGAGCCACGGAATCGGCCCGGCTCAAACCCTTGCGTCGCGCCAAAACCCCGGAAAAGCTTTCGGAATACGCCGATTACTACCGATGGTTTTTGATCAATCCACAAGACCGCGTCGAAGATTGGCGCGTCTGCCCGGTGCGCGAAGCGATGAAGGACTTGGGAATTCCCAAGTCCTTGGAAAGTCTAGCCAAGTTCCGATTGGATCACGCCTCCCAAATGGTGTACCGCACCAACAACAGATGGTTCGACCAAATGGCCCCAGACCAGCGCCCCCAAACTGTCTTCGCCCGCCTGAAATCATCCTGGGGCGAGGAGTACGTTTGGTGGGAAGGCAAGCAAATGCTGTTTTTGTCCGACTACCTCGACGAACCGTTGGGCGACATTTGGACCGACATCAGCACGATCAAC
>CAIKAA010000518.1 GCA_903825275.1 uncultured Fibrobacterota bacterium
ACTGGCCGCTTTCAACCGAATTCAGGGTGGCCGGATTGAGCCGAATCGGGTGGCCGCTTTCAGCCGAATCGCCTGGCCGGATTGAGCCGAATTTTGCAAAATGCGAAGGACACAAGCGGAAAGGTTGTGGATACATCCTTTAACGGTTGTGCCGATGGCGAGTTGCTCCAACAGGCCACACCCTATGGGCTCTACTACCTGCGCGTGTACGCTTGGAATCAGGGACGGCGCGCCCCAAATGCCGCATCGGTTCTTGATCTTCCCTTCCGGGTCACTCCCCCCAAGCCATCCATTGGGTTTGTCGCGACTCCTTACCTGCTCAATGGCCGCACCCAGGACATTCAATTCCGGGTCAACCATCTGTGGAGTGTGGGTGGTGCGCCTCCCTTGCTTCAGTTCAAGACTACGGCAGGGGTATTGATCGACACCCTTGCCCTTCCGGTTTCCGACACGACCACGACCTTTGACTCCACCCTAGTTTTGAATTGGCTGGGGAAGACCATGCCATCGTTATGGAAAGACACGGCGAACATCCTGATGTCCGTGGTAAATCGCTCGGCGGGTGGAAATGTCGAGTCAGAGGCTCGAACGGTTGAATTCGTAAAAAGCCCCCAACAAATAGCCTGTCTGGAAGGGGGATTGCCCACTTCAGATCCGCATTACGAATGGGCCATGGATTTCAACGGATTCTACCCCAAACGGCTTCACCAAGGCGACACGGTTTTGGCACTGTTCTCCGAAGTCCACAACTACAACCATCTAAGCTGGATCGCCCAAATCACCCAAGCTGGCCATGATACCGATACTGTCTCAGTGTTTTCAACGGCATGGGGGCCTTCCTTCAAGCTTCCTAGTTGGGTGGATACTCTAAATGCGGTTGGGATCCAAGTCGAAATCCCTTCCGCCGAGAATAATACTGGAACATATTGTCGAAGAATCTGGGCTTCGAATTTCTCCGTACTCCCCCCTCGGGTAGGTCCCCACAGTCACTTCCGCATTGAAGTGGCCCCGGGGCGCTTCCGGGTCCACGGACTGGAGTCCGATGAGACCATGCGTTGGACGTTGGGAATTCCCGATGCCTTCAATCTCTCGCGTTGGACACTTGGCGATACCAACTGGACCACGGTCACCAAGACAGATTATGTCCATCTGAAACTCACCAACAAAGTCTCCACGATCTTGGATACCTTGGTCTTGGTCCAAGCACCCGTGACCACCCAAGTCAGCACCTCGGAAGGGCGCATACTTTCGGCCCAAGATTCAGTCCTTGCGGGGACCCGTTTAATGGCATCCAGCAATCCTGCGGCAACGGTTTCCAAGCGTGGCGCTTCGGCGCTGTGGCTGGAATGCCGCTGGAATAACTCGGCCTGGACAACCTGCCCGACCGATGGATGGGTTGCCGATTCCAGTACGACCGGGACCCTTTGGGTGCGGCCCGTCTGGCAACTGCATGGGCAGGCGGATTCTCTCTTGTACGGGTCCGCAGGCTCGTGGATCTTGTCGCTGCGGCAAGCCCGTGGGTATGGATGGACATCAAGCGCGATGACCATTCCCGGATCTCGATTGACTCGGTTGTTGGATAGCTCGGAATGGGGGCCTGTGGTTACTCTGCGCCGTCAAGGGAATGATCTATCGGTGTGGGGATTCAAACCACCCGTGGCCCGAGATGCCCAAGGCCTGGTTCTGCCTCAACAGATTCTGAGCTATGACTCCATCCGCCACAGCTTGGTCTACCGCCTCCGGATTCCCATCTTGCAACCCGGCCAAGATTTCAAGGCCCAGCTTTGGTCCGGAGACACAAGTTCGGTGGCAGCCTTGTCCAATTTGGGCGAAACGTTTGTCGGCTTGCCCTCGGCGACTTGGACTTTGCCTGCTACCACGGGCAATGGATTCTCTCTGAGTTATTGGTTTAGATGGCATGGGTTGGCGGGGGCACTTTTCCAAAACAACAACCTCAAGCTTTGGGTCAACCAGCAAGGAAGCCTGGTTTGGTCGTGGGGCACCGACACCGTGCGGTCGTTCCCCGAGGCGTTGGATACCACCGCCGACCACCTGATTGGATTGACTTGGGATGCGCGTAACGGTTCTGGAGTGATGTATTTGGATGGCCGACCAGTCGGAAGCGGAGTCTTGCACACGGGCTTCAATGCCGGACTTCCTCAAGGAGGATGCCAGTTGGCTTCCAATGCTTGGTGGCTGAGCTGGAAGCCATTGACAGAATCTGGTCAAACCCAGCGTCTGCGTTGGGAATCGGAACGGTCGCGCAGCGCCTTGTGGAGCGCCGATCGATCGATTTTGGGCAACCGCACCACCTTGACGGGTTGGTCGAAATCCTCTGCGGACACTTCTGGTCTGGCCGCGGGTGTCCGAATTTGGATCGATCGGGAAGATACGGTCGCGACCCTTCCCCCCACTTTGGCCGGAGCCTTGTTGGTCCAGGGCCAGGCGTCGCGACGCGCCGATTCGTCTGCTCGGGATGGTTACTGGCAGGATGACCAAAGCGCCGAGGTCTGCGTAATCCAGGACAGCACCTGGAGTGCTCAACCGGGTTGGACCCGTAGTGCGTGGTTGGTGAACCATTTGCCCTTGTGGTGCCAGCCTGTTTTGGACGGGGAAGTGGCATTGCCTGGACCTCGCCAAACGGCAGCGTTGGGGAATCTCCAAGGCCATTCTTGGGTGGTGCGGACTCTTCCCGACCGCGCACACAGCCAATCGATGTTCCATCTGGGCGACACGATTGCTGGCTGGACAGTGAAGCAGGTTCCCTCGATCCTCGATTCTAGCACTCTCCTAAAACCCACCCAACTGGGGACCGGAGCCAAGACGGTCGACCTGGTTGGCCCTGGAAATGTGTGGATCGCGCTACCGGGAGGAAGTCACCTGAGCGACTCGTTGCTTGCCAGTGGCTGGGCTTCCAGTGGACTCACGGTGATTGTCAAAAATGCCCTCACCGGTACCTTCGACACCCTGTCTCTCCTCTACCCGACGCCCAATGCCGGAACGGGTCGGTTGACCTATTCGGAAGATCCGGTCCTGATTTTTGTGGTGGGGGCCGTGCCCACCTCGGGGGATCGACCCACATCCCAAATGCGAAGCGACACGATCCAGTCGAGCCACCCGGTCACTCAACTTCCCAATGGCGACACTCTGGGCCTAACCGGGTTGCCCAAGGGCAGCGTGATCCATATTCCCAACAATTGCCAGACGCGCAGTTGGCAAGACACCTTGGATCGGCCCGCCTTGGTCTGGCTAGCCATCTCCCCCGACGCCGAGGTAAAAGACTTGGTGGGCTGGAATGCGGGCGGGACCCTGCAGACCTCCCAAGGCACCTGGCCGTTGTGGTCCAGAGCTTATCCGGCTGGAATTCAGACAATCGACCTCACTCAGGTTTTGGATCCGAATTCCTGCAACGAGTACCTCAGTTGGTCCCAAGATTTGACGGTGCTCCCTCCGAGCTGGCAATTGGAGGGTGTGCGATTGCACGCGCTGGGAGGTGGCCGCAAGGCGACGGGTGGCTTGCATGTGGTCTCGCATGTGGACTTGCAGTCCACCGCAGCATTGGATGTCCATAGCAGCCAGCACCAGCTTCGCCTCACCTCGAGCGCTGGATGGGGCAGCCAATTGGGGACCGCCGTGTTGGGACTGGGTGAAACCCGGTCGGTCGACCAAATCGACACTACGACAGGAAATGTCCAAACGGTGGTGATTTCCAAGCAATGGGCGATTTCGGACCTGCGGGCCGATCGGTTGGATGCCAGCCAGGTCACGGTGAATGCCGTGTCGCTGTTGGCCCAGGGCGTGGTGCAGCTCACCGTGACTGATCACGGCGGAACTCCCTTCCGGGCGGGATTGCAGGCGATCTTGTTCCGGGACAGGAATGGCAATTTCCAGTACGACCCCGATGTCGATTCGGTCATCGGGGTGCAGAGCTTGCAAAGCTTGGACGCGGGGCAATCGGCAGTGCTTTCATTCCCGATCAACGGAACGCGCACCTACCCCGAAGAACTGTTCTTCGCCTGGGTGAATGCGGGGGCAACCGCTCCCGAGCAACAGCTTGGGGATCATTTGGCGATTGGCCCAAGTCCCTGTCGGTTGCGCAAGCAGACAACCTGGACAGCTCCGGTCGAAAGCCTAAGTGCACCGCTGATTTCAAACGGGTATTTCCCAGGGCTTTCTCAGGCGATGGGAGTGCGGTTGTGGGATACGAACGGAGATACGCTGGTGGATGACCGCGACAGCGCCCAGGTTATGTGGATTGCGGCGGGTCGGATCTGGCTGGCGCGTCAGGGTGGCGACACCCTTTGGACCCGTCCAGCAATTGGGGTGGGACGGTTGTCGGATCTGATTGTGCGCGACGTCCAAGGCGATGGCATCCCCGAAATATTGGCAGGAAACCAAGTCTTGGGCCGGACCGGACAGGTGCTGTGGGATGGAGCGACGACTCCGAACCTGGCATTGGATCTGACCGACGATGGCTTGGTCGATTCGGTGGCGGTAACCGGCACTTGCACCGAGGTTTGGTCGGGACAGAGGAATCTTCTTTGGTCGAGCACAACATGTACCCGTCCTGGATTGGCGCCAAACTTGGCCGCAGTCCCCCGGCAACCAGGTGGTTGCACGGATGTGTCGGTGTCGGGTCCTCGGCCTTACCTTGCTCGCAACGGGTTTGCGGTGCGGGTCGCCAATGCCGGGTCGGTCGATGTGCCCACCGGAGTGCAGGTCCACTTGGCCCGAGGGGGAGTGGCCCAAGAAGTAACGACGACCAGTCGAATCCTGCGCCCAGGTGAGTGGGAAGACGTATCCTTCTCCTTTATCACGCCGGTTCCCAGCGGTGCCCAATGGAC
>CAIKAA010000519.1 GCA_903825275.1 uncultured Fibrobacterota bacterium
CTACCCATAGGAACGTTGGGATCCGAATCACCAGGCATCTTTTTCGTATGGACTCCGATCAAAACTCAACAAGGTATCCCTGCAGCAACGATCTCTGGCTCGACGACCTTCGCCCATGCCCGCCTGGATGGCTTTGGACGAAAACCGCACCAGAAGCCATTCAAATTCTGTCCGACCAGCCGATCGCAACAGCCAGTCTCGACCACGATCTGGGAGATGATCCAGGAGTGGGAACGGGAATGGATGTTCTGAACTGGATCGAAGAGCGAGTCGCCACCAGCGATTTCCTTCCACCCGTCCTATACGTCCACTCCATGAACCCGGTGGGGAGGGAACGAATGTTGCGTGTAGTGGAATCGATCGATTCGTTGGTCGCCGTGCGTAAGACGTCACTATAAATGTTCACCGGTGAAAACCCATGATGATGTCGATAAATTCGGGGTCACCTATCCCACCCATCGTCCACACGATTCCCCGTTTCCCGCTGATCTTTCCTTTACGGGCACAATACTTCACCGCCCGCTGAAGGAGTTCTGATGATCTGTCAAACCTGCGGACACAAGTCCTCGATGGGAACCCGTGGGAACTGTTCCAAAAGTCCCACCGACTCGCACGTTTACATGGCTGAATCAACTTCGGGATACATCTGTTCGGGATGTGGTCACCTTTCCAAACTGGCCAGTCCGGGCTCTTGTTTGGCAACGGGGCATGGTTTCCATACCTACATCGCCGCGCACGCTGATCCCTACGTGTGCATTCATTGCGGGCATCGATCCAACCTGGCGAGCCGGGGAACGTGCCGTCGCGCGCCGAGTGGCCATCATGAGTTTCGGTGATGCCACCTTCTGAACGAGTGTCCATCCTGTTTCTTTCAAAATCTCCCCTGCCGATGTTCGATGTGAGTTGGATGATCCCTAAGCCAGAGATTCATTTTCTGGACTTCCCAGATCCAAACCCGGAAGAAGATCCGATCAAACCCATCGAATTTCCAAGGCTTGAGCTGGCGGCGATCAAAACGAAAATTTCAGATGGTCCGATCCTCGTACATATCACGGATTGGCGATTTGGAAAGCTTCTGTTGGCATCCGAACTATTGACACAATTTGACAGACAACGACTGTTTGTCGCGGTTCGAATTCCCTATGATTGGGAGGGGCATCGAGACGCGTCCAATTTGGCTGCATTGGAAAAGTTGCCGAACCTGGCGCGCGCGGTCATCGAACTGCCTTGTGAGGGATTGATGAAGGAATTTCCGGAAGGAACCAACTTTCGGGGAGCTTTCGAAATAGTCCGTCAAAGAGATGCGCATGTCCTTGAGGATCTGGTGATCGTCCTTCAAAGTCCCTTCCGGAACCAGATCAACGAGGCTCTCAAAGGCAGGTTTCGGTGGATAGGGACCCCTCGTTCACAAATGCCCGCTTGGTCGCACCTGATCGACCTCTGTTCTCGCCTGTTGGAAGAACCTGGTGATCCGATTCCAGCCGTCATCGTGCTCCGCCATCCGGTCTACCAGGACGAAATCACTCTACGAGAACTTCGCCGACTGGGATGGCCTCAGATTCAGTTGATTCATCTGAGTCCACCGGGCTATCGTGGCCAATCGACCTCGGCTTTTATTCGCCAACCTCGGTTCGTCGAATAGCCGAATGCAACCCTTCCCACCTGTCCCATCCATGTCTTATCTTCATTCTCATGCCACGTACAACCGGATCTGCTGACCAAACGCGCCGACTTCTCTGGCTTTCGAACACCTTGCAAGAAGGCGATCCTGATTTGTCGCCGGGAAAGGTTCATGCCTCGACCTTGCTGGAACAGTATCGGGACGTATTCCTTGTCGAGCGAAAATGCCTGGGCCGCGACATCGACGAGCTGCGCCAAACTTGGAACGCGAACGTTACCTACGATCCTCCCACAAAGAATTGGGTCCTTCGAGGAACGCTTGTGCCTCCCGTGGAATACCGACCCCGGATTCCCACCGGAACACGTGCCGCGACCGTCCAAGCCATTGCGCGCATGATGACCGCTTCCATGCACGGAGGCGATCTCTTGGGTGTTTTGGACGAAATTCTTCCGGCCTTGCAAGAGAACGGACAACCGTTCCAACATGCGACCGTGATCGCGCCGCCACGCATGGTCCTGAAAGAACAGGCTTTGCTCGACCGGTGGACCAAGCTCCACGGAGCCATCGGGTCCCGCCATCGGGTGGAATTCCATTACCGCTCGGCCGGTCACGAGAACCCTCGCTGGTTGCGCCAAGAGCCGTTGCACCTTCTGTGGGTGTCGGGTGGATGGTATCTGTTGGCCGCCATGCCGGGCTCGCCCAAGGTCTGCCAATACGCCCTTTCGCGGATGGAAGGCGAGGTCAAGGAGCTGCGCGAAAAATTCGTGAAGCCCGACGCCGATCGCGCCTCGCGCCTGGAAGATCTGTGCGCTCCGGTCGAGGGCCTCTACCGCTCGGGTTCCCTTTCGTGGGCCACCCTTTCGGTGGACGAAGACCTCGGACAAATTCTGAAGGACCGCCTTCAAGACCCCGATCCCCAAACGCCCCCACCCAAACAAAACCCCGATGGCTCCTGGGAATGGCGCATGCGTTTCTTCGCAAGCTCCGAAGGCACCCAAGATGCTGCCCGACGGATTCTGTCGTTTGGCCCTGGCGTCAAGGTGGAGCATCCCCCGAAGCTCGCGCAAGCCGTGAGGGAGATCGCGGGGGAGATTGCGGGAATGTATGGGGGGTGATTGCCGCCAACTTTCTCTCCGATGCCTCTCGTGTACGCATCCATGCCGAAGGTTTCGGTTCGCTGGAAGGTAGTGGCAATTGCATCAAAGACATACTTGCTCAAATGCGCACTGTGCGCTAAATTATTGAGATGCCCCGCACTCCAAGATCCACCATCGACCACGATGGCCTGCACAAAGAGCTTCTCACTCATTTCTTCCAACAATTCCTCGAAGGCTTCTTTCCGGAGGTAGCTGCCGAATTGGACTTCTCCGATTTCGGACCGACCAACATCCTCACGCAAGAACTCTTTCCCGAACTCCCCTCCAAACGCCACCACCTTGACCTGGTCGCCAAGGTCCGTCCTAAAGGTGGCCGCCAAGATGCCTATCTCATCGTCTTCATCGAGGCCCAAGGGAAACGCAAGCCAGAATTCCTCGCAAGGGTATTCCGCTACTTCGCCCTCTTGCACATCAAATTCCAGACAGTGGTGATTCCGATCGTCATCTACTCCGACCGAAGCCGCAAACCGCTGACCGATCGGTGGACGAAATACAGCCTTGGTTTTGCAGGTCACCAATTTTTGGATTTCCGATTCCTTGCGGTCCACCCTTCCAGCTTACCGATCCGGGAATATCTTCAATCCCACAACCCCGCCCAGCTTGCCCTTGCGGCGCGAATGGACCTAGGGAAAGAAGACATGGTGCGCATCAAGCTCGACCTGCTCCGACAGATGGCCAAGCTCACGATGACCGACGCGCAGGTTAACCATGCGGTGCGCTATTTGGAAGCGTATCTTGAAGAAAAGGATTCATCGGCCTTCCAGCGCGAATTAGCGCTCTTGGCCACCAAAGAATACCGGGAGGCTGGCATGCTCATCGAACATTTCACCAAAATCGGACTCACCAAAGGCGAGAAGCTGGGTAGAAAGAAGGGTTTGGAGGAAGGGATAGAGAAAGGTAGAGAGGAAGGTAGAGAGGAAGGAAAAACGGAGGCCCGTTTGAAAGCACTTCAAGGAGCGCGCAAGCTATTGGAACACGGCATCAGTTGGGAGATCATCACCGATTCCACGGGCATCAAACCGGAGGATCTTCAAAGCTGATCCACTTGCTGTGGAAGCCTAATTTACAGGGGCCGCTGCCCGCTGCCCCTGTACCCCTTGGCACCTTAAGGTGCCCTGCCGGATTTGTGGTGCTGTAGCAGTCGGGCCAGAGGGCGGTTCCCACGACCTCCCATTCGCAATTCTCGCGAATGGGAGCCCTAGCGGCGGCCCAGTTCAAATTGAGCGGTCGGTGAGCGAAGTCGACTGCTACGGTGATTACATCCAGGCAGGGCACCTACGGTGCCAACCGCCCGCGCAACCAGGGCTGGCCGCCCTGGTGACCCGCTTATGGGGAGGACGTGGTTGGATGGGCGGTGACGGATTCCGTCGCGCGCCCGCCTACTTGACTGCGGCAAGACGGCGGGGATGCGGGCGACTTGTTCAGAGGATTGAACAAATCGTGTCAGGTTGCAATCTATCCTCGACACACCGAAGCGAAAAGCCGGGTATCATATTGTTGCCGCTGCGCCTCTCCAACTTTGTGGAGATGGGATGGTTTGCACGGAGTGCGGGCCACCAGCCGGTGGCAGTCGAAATGCCCCAGCAGACCGAGGTAGCTGTTCACCCGCTGCGCCTGCAAAAGGGCATCGCCTACTGGCTTTCGCAAGCAGGCCAGGAAGTTGCCCACGATACGCCTGCCTGGATAGGTGCGATGCGGCAAGATGTAGGCTCCCAGGAACGGAAAACCGTGCGAGGCGGGTTGCAGTTGGATCTTGCGGGGGTGGAGCGTCAAGTGCAGGTGGTCTGACAGGAATTGTCGAATCGGCTCGATGATCTCCAGAAGGACCTGTTTCTCGGTGTGTACCAAGACCATGTCGTCTACATACCGGCCATACCAGCCAACCTTGAGGTCGCGCTTGATGAAATGGTCGGAGGGGATTGAGGTACACATTGGCAAAGAGTTGCGAGGTGAGGTTACCAATGGGAAGGCCGCAGCCCGGGGCGGAACCCATCAGGGACTTGTCGCGGGGCAGGTCGTCCCAAGCCTCGGGTGGACTTTGGAAGCGCGCATTGGCCAGTGGATCGTGAAACAGGATGGTGCGGATCAAAAATTCGCAGAGGTCACGGTTAGGGATGCCCTTCTCGCTGGCCTTTGCGAGGCCGCGCATCACCAGTCCATGCAAGACGGTGCGGTCGATGGCCATGAAGAAGCCTTGGATATCGAGTCGAAGCACCCAGCAGTCCTTGCGGTAGTCGTCGCTGGCGGCCCGCAAAAACCCCTCGGCGCGACGGATGCCAAAAAGTGTCCCCTTTCCCTTGCGACAACTGTAGGAGTCGCAGATGAACTGTCGCTCGAAGATGGGTGCGATCCAGTTGTAAAGCAGGTGGTGCACCACACGGTCGCGGAAATCGGCGGCCACGATCTCGCGCTTGACGGGAACCGTACTGATGAAGCAGGTGGAGGGCAGGAACTGATAGCTTCGTTCCCTCAGGACCTTCTCAAGGTCGAGTAGGTTCGCTTCCAGGTCCACTTCAAATCGCAGCTGGCTGGTCTTGGATCGCTTATGCCTGCGGGCATCCAGGTATGCCGCGTGGAGCTCAAGAAAAAGGGAAGTGGGATTGTCTCCCACCTCCCCTTCTTTCCAGTCCTTGGAACACCGGAGCGAGAACCCGTTTGTCTTGTTGTTGTTGCGGTTCACGTTCGCGTTGTTGTAGTTCATGTTCCGGTTCCAGGCGTTGGAAGCATTGTTCTCGGTGGCACTCAACCAGTTGCCGTTGTTGCCAACGTTGTTGAAGGAGGTTCCGTTGAAGTTGCCGCCGGGCAGGGCGCGAAACAGGCGATCACTTGATAGAGCCACCGCGAGACACAAGAAATCACAGTGGCGGTTTTTCTGCTCTTCCCGGTTTTAGCCGGAGGCGAGCGGATCGCTGGACTGAAATGGCATCGCTCCCACCAACCGTGATGGGTGGGATTCTGGCCAGAGAAGATTCAGAATCACTTCCAGTTGTGCGTTGAGAAACCCCCATTGTTTGAGACTTACCTGCCGTAAATCCTTGAGCAAACGAAGTTGAATGCGGACCCGCTGGGCGGCCCGCAGGCAAGGGACGACCACATCATCAGTAGCTAGGTGCGAGACCAGCAGATGTAGCGATTCGACGATTTCTGTCATGGAATTCCGCAGGTGTTCGGCCAAACTGTACTTGTATTCCTTGCCAACCTTGGCACAGGCGCGAAAGATATGCAGTGCCAAGTCGTAAGCATGCCGATAAGCAGGTAGCCAACGGTCTTCGGAGGATGGAATCGAGGTCACAGGACCGCTTCCCGGTTGAACACGCTCAATTGGAGCACCAACGACAGCGACGCCAAATTTTGTCTCCTTGCCGTGGGCCTGACCGATCACACCGCGCTTCCACAGATCAAACCCATCCAATGCCGCCATTCCGCGAATTACGGCGTGGTCGTCGCCATCCCATTCTAGCGCAAGCCCCAATTCTTTGATTTCCGCTTCCAAGCTGACCAAAGCCGTTTTTGGAAAGCCAAGCCAGACCAGATCTTGACCCACCTTCTGGTAAAAGCGGTGATGAACCTTGTAGGGGCGCACCTGCTTGGAAAACAAGAACGCCGAGCCTTCCCACGCCTGCCAGAACAGGCGATCGCGAACCAAGTGAATCTCGCCGATGTTGCTCGCCTCCAGCGCCAGGATCGCTTCAATTTTCAACCGTGAGCCTCCAAAAGCAAAAAACTCGACCCGCTACCCTTCGACAAGCTCAGGGCAAGCGCGGGGAAGGGTGGCCGCCTTGCCTACCCTTCGACACCGCTCAGGGCAAGCGGCATGGCGGTTGAAATGCCCATGCGCTCCCCTCGACTCCGCTCGGGGCAAGCCGCGCTTGGGCACCGGCAACGGGCTAAAGCCCGAAGCCGGCTAGTCCTGGGAACACCGCAGCGACAACCCGCTCGTCTTGAAGTTGTTGATGTCGCGGAACACGCCCGCGATGTTGTAGAGCATGAGCCGGTACCATGCGCCGGAAGCATTGAACTCGGTGGCACTCCACCAGTAGCCGCCGTAGCCAACGCCGCTGAAGGAGGTACCGTAGAAGTAGCCACCCGGCAGGGCGCGAAAGCCATATAGATCTGTATCATTGCCACTGGTCATGCCATAAGTTTGCCAGCCGTTCATAGACTTGAGTTTGGTTCCATCGGTAGTGTTCGTCGGTTCCACAATCCTCTGCATCGCGGTCCATTCCGAATCACTGGGAACATGCCAACCAGTGGGACAAATCCCCGTGGGTTTGGAGGGGACACGAGTGCCACATACTTTCACGTTGCAACTGTCGGGAAGACCCACGGCTTCTGCCCAGGTGTACAAGCGACCGTACTTGGCGCAAGAATCGGCACTGTTGTTGTAACACTGGCCAATGGTCCTGCCTTTGCCCGCGTAGTTCAAGTTCTCGGCCATCCACCACTTACCGCCAATCTGAACGGTCCGATAACTCTGGCCAGCCGAATCGCTTACAGTCCCGTAGGTGATCCCGGTCTGCCAGGGAATCGCTTTGGTGGCGGTATCCAACTCCACCAAAATGCCGGAGGTCGGCATCGATTTCAAAAGCTGTCTTTGCTTTACTGTACCCTTCCAAGTAAAGAGCAAGGTATCCGGAACAACAAGGCTCCGAGTAGCAGGCGCATTCCTGGCTAGGTCACGCGAACCCGAGGGAAAGCCCACCATCAAGGTCTCGGTCTGACCATTCACCGTTACGCGCAACCACGCCACACCCTTCGAGGCAAAGGGAATCCGATGAAGGCCAGCCTCCAGTTGGGGTCGGTTGATCCGAGCCAAGGTGACCCCATTGGCCGAAAACGCCTCAATCCGAACCTCCGAAGCAAAGACCAAGTTCAACTCCACTGATTTTCCCGTCCAACGCAACGCCGATCGCTTGGACTCATCCATAACGCCTGTCGTCCAATCCAGCGACCACGCTCCCAGCGCATCAGTAGTGGTGCTCGTTCCCGAAAGAGCCAGAGACACCCCAACGCCCGCAAGACCGTTGCTCTGGGCATCCGTGACCGTCCCGTAGAGCGTGGCCGCGCGACATGGAAGGCTGGAGAATGCCAGAAGGGAAAAGAGGACAAAGGTGCGTCTCATAGGATACCTCGCAGGATGGTGTGTGGAAGGAAATTTATGCGCGATGACAAGATCTGTCACCAACCTCACCATGCTCTCAGGCGACTCGGCTGCTCGGCTGCTCGGAAAAACGATGGAGGAAAGGGTGGCGCATGGCAAGTCAATGCTAGAAATTCCGTAAGGAATTTCGCGCCGAAACACCAACGGGGATCCCGAAGGGGGCGCGTTTCATGGAGGGCCGCCACACCTGGCCATTCGCCGCCCATCGATACAGCGCCGAAGGCGCCACTCAGGGA
>CAIKAA010000520.1 GCA_903825275.1 uncultured Fibrobacterota bacterium
GGTCGCAACAAAAAAATGTTGTTCTGTGTTTGCTCCCGCCCTAGTAGGGCGGGCGGGGGGTGGGTTGGATCCACGGCACGCGCCCTGTACGGGTGACGGTCCCTGGCGCGGGTTTTGTTTACCATTACAATCCATGGACGGAATCAATCCCAATGCGGTCCCGATGGGTTCCGCCTGATCGACGGACGGCTCGAGCTGTTGACGCCCGAAGGGGTTCGCCTGTCGCTCACGCCGGCGGGGCCGGGGAGGCGCGCGTTGGCCTGGGCCGCCGATTTGGGCGTGATCTCGGTCGTGTTGTTGTTGTGTTCGTTTGTGCTCAACCAAAGCCAGGCGGGATCGGGCTTGTTCCTGGTGGTCCTGTTTGTGGTCTGGTGGGGTTACCCGGTCTTCTTCGAGGTGTATGCCAAAGGGATGACTCCCGGCAAACGCTGGCTGGGCCTCCAGACGGTGCGCGCCGATGGATTGCCGGTGGGATTGCGAGAATCCATCCTGCGCAACGTGTTGCTCGCGGCCGATTTCTTGCCGATCCTGTACGGAACCGGATTGGTCTGCATGACCCTCGATCCGCGCTTTCGGCGCCTGGGCGACCTGGTGGCGGGAACCTTGGTGGTTTATCGGCCGCTGGACAACGGACCTCGTCCATTCGGCCAGGCCGATTCCATTCCTCTCCCCTTCCCCCTGACACCCGAAGAACAACGCGCCCTCCTGGACCTTTTGGAGCGCCTCCCGGAACTGCCACCGGCGCGGGTGTTGGAAATCGGCGATTTGGCCGAGCCGCTGACAGGACGGCGCGACCGGGAATCGGTCCACCGCCTGCGGGCCATGGCGATGGGTCTGTTGAGATGAGACAAAAACTGTTCGAAGAGCGCCACCACAAACTTTGGCAAGAAGCGGAAGAATTTGTCCAGGCTCTGGGCATCGGCGACCCGCGACGTTTGCCCCGGCTGCACCGCGAACTTTGCCACAGCCTTTCGGTCGCCCGCCAACGCGGCTATTCCCCCTCGCTATGCGATCGGCTTCAAAACTTGTCTTTGGCCACCCACCAAAGCCTGTACGGCGTGGCCGTCCAACGCCCCGCATTGCTACGCGAATGGGCCTTGTCGGGATTTCCACGCTTGGTTCGCTCTGAGTGGAAGGCCGTGACCCTCAGCTTGATCGCGTTTTGGGGAACCGCCTTGGTGGTGGGACTCCTCGTGTGGACCCATCCCCAGCAACTCGCGGCTTGGATGGATCCATGGGACGTCGATTCCGCCAAACAGATGTACGATCCCCACCACTTTCGGTTGGGGCGCGGGGGGTCTCAAGGAGACGTGGCCATGTTCGGCTTCTACATCTGGAACAACATCTCGATCGGCTTTCGTACCTTTGCCGGGGGCATTTTGGGCGGCATCCCCGCGCTGGTCAGCCTGGCCTCCAACGGCTTGAATTTGGGGGTGATCGGCGCCGAGCTATCCCGAGACTCCGAGACCCGCCTCAACTTTTGGTCCTTTGTGATCACCCATTCCAGCTTCGAGATCACCGGCATGATCTTGTCGGGGGCCGCAGGCCTTCGCCTGGGTTACGCCCTTTTGGCTCCCGGACGCCAGACCCGCGCGCGCAGCCTTTCCGAGACGGGACGACAGATTTTGCCACTCATGGTCGGCGCCGCCCTGCTCACGTTGGTGGCTGCCTTCTTCGAAGGATTTTGGTCGGCCCAACCCTCGATTCCCTTCTGGGCCAAATTCGTCTCGGGAGGCGTGTGCTGGTCGTTGGTCGCCGCCTACTTGCTGTTGGCCGGGAGGTCGCGTGGACGTTGAGCGGTTGACCGTGGACCTGCGACCTCGGCCCCATTGGCAGGCCATCGATTTGGGCTTTGCCCTACTGCGGCGTCGTTTGAGCGAAGTCTTGATCGCCTGGTGGATCGTCTGGACTCCCCTCGTCCTTTTGGCGGCCGGATTGGCGGCCTTTTGGCCCTCGTTGGTCGGCGTGTGGCTTTTGATCCCGTGGTTTGTGCGCCCCCTCTTCGAGCGGCTGGTCGTCCACATTCTCTCACGGGAGGTGTTTGGGGAAAGGGTGACTGGGAAAGAAGCACTGCGAGCCTGGAAAGGGACATGGAGTGGCGGAATGATCCGCGTGCTCACCTGGTGGCGGCTTTGGGCGTTGGGCCGATCGTTCCTCCAGCCGATCTGGCAGTTGGAAGGGCTGCGCGACGAAGCCGCCTCCCACCGCCGCCAAGCCCTCTCGCGCCACGGCGCGGGCAAAACCGCTTTCCAATGGGGCTTGGTGTGCGTCCACATCGAGCTGGTGCTCTGGATGTCCATTTTGACGTTGTTCGGGTTGTTCACCCGGTCCGGTTCAGAAGGAAACCCCTTCCGCTTTGTGTTTCACGCCATGGGAGGCAATACCGACCCACTCTCCACCGCGATCAGCGCTATTGCCTATGGATTGGCCTTAGGGGTGGTCGGCCCTTTTTATGCCGCCTGCGGGTTCACCTTGTACCTGAACCGGCGCGCCGAGCTCGAGGCCTGGGACATCGAATTGGCGCTGCGAAAGCTTTGCCGCCGCATTGCGCCAAAGGTGAGTTTGGCCAAAACAACTTCCCCCCTGATTCCACTCCTCTTGTTCACGATCCTGCTGGCCACTTCCGTCGGGGCCGCCCCCACTGCCCCCATCGACACCTGTTCGCCCCCCTCTTGGTGGCACAATCCGGCCAAAAACCGTCCGCCCACCCAAAACCCGGTGCGGATCGAACTACGCCGAGAGGTAGACTCACTCTATCGCGCCGACCAGGAACTGCGCGGTTGGACCTGCGAAGAAACATGGGTCGCGAAACCAACCACCTCCCCAAGGGACACCAACACGAACCAATCCCACTCCTCGATGGATTGGTTGGGACGGATCGGCAACTTCCTCGACCGCCATGCCAACCTCCTCGTCTGGTCCATCGTTTTGGCGGCATTGGGCTTGGTGGGCTGGATCGCTTGGAAATACCGCAATGTGGTGGACTTTGGCCTAGTCTCCAAACCAATTCCCGATCCAGCTCCTTCGCCACGTCGATCGCCCCTCCCCCCTGGAGAATTTTCGCATGATCCGACAGATTCTGTCCTAGCTCTTTGGGAGCGCGGAAGCCAGCGCGAGGCCTTGGGCTTGTTGTACCGCCACGCCTGCCGCCACGCCACCGAACGCCAAGCCCGTCTTCCCCAAGGCTTTTCGGAAGGCGCGATGCAAAGGTTGGTGGGGGAAATGCGCGCCCAAAAGAAAATTCCCAACTCGGAAGCCGACCTGATGGTGCTGACCACCCAAACGTGGTCGAGTGCCGCCTGGGCCAATCAATGGCCCGAAACCGAGGTGGTCGCCGAACTCTGTCACCAATGGCGGGACCTGGCCGCAAGAAGGTTTCACGCCTCTTGAGGAAGACCAAATACATCCTGGGATTTTTGGCGCTGGCCATGCTTGTTGGCGCGATCGCGTGGTGGTGGCATGGCCATATGGAACGAAAATGGGAAGCACGGCAAGTTTTCCATTCCGAAAGCGAGGACATCCACCGAGGCTTGGAATTGTTTCTAAAACGCCAAGGGATCGGCATCAACCTGCGTCCCAACCTGGCCAAGGCCGAAGAGGAAATCCAACCCGACGAAGCGATCTTCCTGTCCCTTTTGCACAAGGAAAGGCCCAGCGAAGAGAATCGCTGGCTGTTGGATTGGGTCGACCGAGGGGGAACCCTTTGGGTCCAATCTTCGTGGAAACTGGACATGAGTTCGGACACCTTGTTCCAAGCCTTGGGCGTGCGTACTCAAAAGCGGGACACCCTGGAGAGCGATGAGGAGGAAGACACCACCGAAGGGTTGGTCCCAAAGTCTCCCAACGACTCCTTCCTCCCCGAGATGGAGTCAATGCCTTCCGACACCCCGCGCCAAATTCTGCCGGGACTCCCCGATCCCGACTCCCTCGCCGATCCCGATTCCGGATCGTTCGAGCCCCTTGTCGCCAAACGGAATTCCCCCGACTCCGCCAAATCGTCTGATTCGGGAACCACGATCCATCTGGGTGGTGATTCGCTGGTTTGGAGTTCGGTTTCTCCCAAAATGCCTCGGTTGATCGACGAGGAAACGCCCACCTCCAAAGTGCTTTGGCGAGACTCCTTGGACTCCTCGCTGTTGGTGGTGGCGAAAGGCAAGGGAATCGTCATCGTTTCCGCGACCGGTTTGAGGATCGCCGACTTTGATTTTTGCCGGTTTGACCACGCCGAACTTTTCCTGCGATTCCTGAGTTGGAAAGCCAAGCCCAAAAATGTCTGGCTGATCTCCGATTCCACGTTTCCCTCTTGGGCCCAATGGCTTTGGTTCCACGCTTGGGCGGTGCTTTTGTGGATCTTCGCCCTTCTCGGGCTCTGGATCTTGGGCCGCGCCCGAAGGTTCGGGCCCATCCTGTCCGACGAGGAACCCGAACGTCGGCCCCTTCTGGAACACATCGACGCCAGCGCCCGTTGGATCTGGAACGCTCCCGATGGCCCCCAAACCCTGCTTTCAGCTCTTCGAGACTCTGTGCGACAGAAATTGGCATGGCGTCATCCCGCCTGGTCTCGACTGCCTCTGGGCGAGCTTTCCCAAGAGCTTTCCCGCCTCCACAAGGTGTCGGCCAAGGCCACGCAGCGGGCACTCGACCCCAACTCGCCAACCCACTCCCCCACCGCGCAGGAATTCACCAAAATGGTCAGGATCCTGCAACAACTGAAAGAAACTCCATGAACGCGGATGAAACCGTTATGATGCCCTCTTCCGGGATGCCAGATTCTGTCGAGTTCGCCCACTCCACCCTCCAACGACTCAAGGCCGAGATCGCGCGCGCCGTAGTGGGGCAAACCCAGGTCGTCGAGCAGGTGATGGCAAGCCTGGTGGCCGGAGGTCACGTGTTGCTGGAAGGCGTTCCGGGGACCGGAAAAACGTTGTTGGTCCGGGCCATCGCCAAAACCTTCGGCGGCGATTTTGCCCGCATCCAATTCACCCCCGACCTGATGCCTTCCGACGTTTCGGGCCATGCCGTCTTCGATCCGCGCGACCAATCTTTCCACATCCGGCGCGGCCCCATGTTCGCCCACCTGGTGCTGGCCGATGAAATCAACCGGGCGCCCGCCAAAACCCAATCGGCCCTTTTGGAAGCCATGCAAGAACGCCAGGTCACCATCGAGGGGGAATCGCACATTCTCCCTTCTCCCTTCATGGTTTTGGCCACCCAAAACCCCATCGAGCACGAAGGCACCTACCCCTTACCGGAAGCCCAGCTCGACCGGTTTTTGTCCAAAATCCTGATCGACTACCCTTCCGAAGGCGAAGAACTGGCCTTGCTGCGCCGCACCACCATCGACCGGATTGGGGATGACCTCGACCTTTCTGGAGTCGCCACCTTCCTGACTCCCGACGACATTTTGGCGTTGCGCCAAACGTGTGCCAGCGTCCGTCTGGATGACGCGGTGGCCTTGTATGCGACCAAGATCGTCCGAGCCACTCGCGACTGGCCCGGCCTTTCCCAAGGTGCCGGACCCCGCGGGGTGATTGGCTTGGTCCGGTTCGCGCGGGCCATCGCCCTTGCCCAAGGCCTGGATTTTGTCACCCCCGACGACATCCAACA
>CAIKAA010000521.1 GCA_903825275.1 uncultured Fibrobacterota bacterium
ACCGCGTCTCGATCGAATTCATTCCCTTTCCACCGGGCGAGTTGGTCGAGGAGGTCGTCGCCATGTTCCGACCCTTGGCGCTGGCCAAGGGCGTCGAGCTCGGCTCCGAATGGGTTTCTCCGATTCCGAAAATTGTCCAGGGAGATGCGGCGCGGCTGCGACAGATTATGTCTAACCTGCTTTCCAATGCCCTGAAATTTACGGCTCATGGCCACGTGGCCTTGCGGGCTCGGGTTTCGCTGGACGTTCCCGCCTCCCTGGTGTTTGAAGTGGAAGACACCGGGGTCGGGATCAAACCATCCGCCCAATCAAGAATCTGGCACGCTTTCTCGCAGGCGGATGAATCCACCACGCGACGTTTTGGGGGAACCGGACTGGGCCTATCCATTTCGAGGAGTCTTGCCCGCCTCATGGGGGGAGACCTTGGTTTGGCTCGTTCCCAACCGGGAATCGGAAGCCTATTTGTCCTCACGACTCCCTACTTCGAACAGGAAGATCCAAAGTACCCGGTAAAAACCGACGAAAATATCGGGAAAATCCAGGTACTTCCCAAAGGATTGAAGGTGTTGGTGGCCGAGGACAATTTGGTGAACCAAAAAGTGATCCTTGGATTTTTGCGCAAGCTTGGTTGCGATTCCACCTTGGTTGAAGATGGAGTGGCTGCTGTAGAGCGAGCCATTCAACAAACTTGGGACTTGATCTTCATGGACGTCCATATGCCGAGGATGGACGGGATCGAGGCCGTGAAGGAGTTGCGCAAGCGCGGTTACGTAGGCAAGATTTGGGCTTTGACGGCCAGTGCCTTGGGCGAAGAGCGGGATCGGTGCTTGGATGCCGGGATGAATGGATTTTTGACCAAACCGTTGGGGTTGACCGATTTGCGTCATGCTTTGGAGGAGGCTTTTCCAAAAAAATGACCCAAAGTGTTGTGATTCCGGGATAGCTCGAGACGGAAGGGCCTTAGGAGTGCAAAATAGGGGTACAGGGGAACAAGCATCCATTGGGCGAAACCTTGTTATTTTAGCGACTCATCGAAAGGAAGGGCTCCACCATGGCAGCGGAGACGATCAAGGCCCCGGCGGAAGCATCCGGCAAAGCCCAGCCCCCCTTGGGCGCCTTGCACCAGGATGCCGGGCTGGCACAGAGCTTTTTCACCACCACCATCGACGCACTTGTTGGATGGGGACGCAAGAATTCGCTCTGGCCGTTCACCTTTGGAACCGCTTGCTGCGCCATTGAATTCATGGCCGTAGCCAGCTCCAAATACGACATCGCGCGTTTTGGGGCGGAATTCATCCGTTTTTCCCCGCGTCACTCCGACCTTTTGGTCGTGGCGGGAACGATCACCTACAAGCAAGCTCCCATTCTTCGGCGCATCTGGGAGCAAATGGCTGAACCGCGTTGGGTCCTATCGGTGGGAGCTTGCGCGAGCTCGGGTGGCTTCTACGATTGCTATTGCACGGTGCCAGGCATCGACGAGATCATTCCGGTTGACGTGTACATCGCGGGTTGCCCTCCGCGTCCCGAGGCCTACCTCGACGCCATCCTGCAATTGCAGGACAAAATCCAGGACGCCTCCTACATGCAGCAACGTGCCAACCTAACGCACGAGAGGATCCAAATCGGATGACATCGCTTCCGAAGCCGCTTGGCGAGGCACTCGCCCCCTCCAATGTCGATTCCACCAAAAGCTTCCAGACCCGGGTCTTCCAAATTTTGTCCGATCGCTTCGGCGCTGCTCTGGATCCCCGCGACCAGTGGGGACTCACCGTGGTGGTGGCTTCCGAGCAGTTGCGCGAGGTGCTTGGCTTTTTGCGAAACGATCCCGAAGTCCTTGCCGACACCCTGCTCGACATCACGGCGATCGACTACTTGGGCTATCCCGGACACGACCAGGCGCGATTTGCGGTGGTCTATCTGTTGAAAAGCCAACGCGCTTCCAGCCACCGCTTGCGGGTCAAGGTTTGGGTCGAGGAAGATTCGCCCAAAATTCCGTCGGTGCATGACTTGTGGAAGATCGCCAATTGGCAGGAGCGCGAAACCTGGGACCAGTACGGCATAGTTTTTGAGGGACACCCCAATCTCAAGCGCTTGCTGAACCATATCGAATTCGTTGGGCACCCGCTTCGCAAGGATTACCCGGTCAAAAAGCGCCAATGGCTTTCCACCAACGATCCGATGATCGACCAACTGGAGGCGCGCTTGGCGCTTCGGGGCTACGAAGTGTTGGAACACGTGCCCGTCCATTCGCCCTCGGTCGAAGAAACCGATTTGCTGGGCAAGCCCTCACGGATCCAAAACAACAACGTCGGGGGGGTGTCGTGAAGGTTCGCAGCCCCAACGGAGAAAAAGTCGACCTGCTCACTGTGAACATCGGGCCTTCCCATCCGGCCACCCACGGGGCGCTGCGCGCCTTCGTCGCCTTGGACGGGGAAATCATCACCGCCGCCGCCCAGGAAATTGGCTACTTGCACCGCGGCTTCGAGAAGATGGTCGAACAAGGAACCTTCCAGCAGGTCCTTCCCTACACCGACCGTCTGAACTACTGCTCGGCCATCTTGAACAACATAGGGTTCTGCCTGACGGCTGAAAAAATGTTCGGCGTCGAAGTACCCGAACGCTGCCAGACCTTGCGCGTCCTGTTGTCGGAAATGTCGCGATTGATCGATCACTTGGTGTGCGTCGCCGCTGCCAGTGTCGATTTGGGAGCCTTGACCAACTACTGGTACTTGTTCAATCCCCGCGAGGAAGTCTACGCCATTTGGGAGAAGCTCTCTGGAGCGCGCCTGACCAACACGTTCACCCGCATCGGCGGATTGTACCGCGACACCTATGAAGGGTTCGAGGCCGACGTGGCCAAGGTTTTGGTGAGCATCGAAACGGGCTTGGACGAGGCCTTCCGCCTGTTGGAACACAACCGCATCTTTTTGGACCGGACTCGGGGCGTGTGCCCAATTTCCGGGGAAGACGCCGTGAGCTGGGGATGGACCGGGCCTTGTCTTCGCGCCGCGGGAGTGGATCGCGACCTGCGCAAGGACGAGCCGTATTTGGGCTACGAAACCTATGAGTTCGAAACCATCATCGGCACGACCGGCGACACCTTCGATCGACTGATGGTGCGCATGTACGAGATGAAGGAATCGCTCTCGATTTGCCGCCAGGCGTTGGCTCGCCTCAAGCCGGGACCGGTGAACACCACCGATGCCCGCCTGATTCTGCCGGGCCACCAGATGGCGTACCACGACATGGAAGCATTGATCAACCACTTCAAGGTGGTTTATGAAGGCGTCCGTCCACCAGCCGGTGAGTTTTATTACGGGATCGAAGCGGCCAATGGCGAGCTGGGCTTCTTCATCGTGTCCGATGGCACCGGCAAGCCGTGGAAGATCAAAGTGCGTCCGCCCTGTTTCACGCAGTTCGCCGCCTACGCCGACCTGATCGAAGGCTCGATGATCGCCGACGCGGTCGCCTGCCTATCGAGCATCAACATCATCGCTGGCGAACTGGATCGCTGAGAGGAACCATGAGCCACTGCCACACACCCGTCGTTCAGCCCGGCGCTTCGGACCTTCTTCCGAAGCTGGAAACCCCCGAGCTGCTGGCGCGCGTCGAGGAACTGATCCGACGGTACCCTGTCCCGCGTTCGGCCTTGCTCCCAGTCCTTTGGCTGGCCCAAGAGGCCCTTGGCTGGCTGCCCCAGGAAGCGATCAAATGGGCGGCCCAAAAGTGCCAAGTGAGCCCGGTCCATGCCTACGGGGTGAGCACGTTCTACACGATGTACAAGAAAGAACCCACGGGTCGGTTCTTTGTCCAGATCTGCCAAAACGTCGCCTGCCACATTTTGGGTGCCGAACCGGTGATCGCCCATGCCGAAAAGGTGTTGGGAATTTCGAGCGATGGCGGGACGACGTCCGACAACCTGTTCACGCTGTTGCGGGTGGAATGTTTGGGCGCCTGCGGCAACGGGCCCGTGTTGCAGATCAACGACGATTTCGCCACCGACATCGTCGACGGGAAGCTCGCCATGCCGGTGGGCGTTGGCTTGAACGCCGAACGTTTCGATCGGATCGTCGCCTGGTGTCGCGATCGCGCCAAAAGCCTGTCCAAGGAGCCCAACCGGGATTCGTTGGGAGGATTGTTCCACACGGCCGGCCATCCAGGGGCGACGGGTGCCACAAACCAGGTCCAAAAAGCCTACTCTCCGGTTCCTCCGGCGCTAGGTGTCGCAGCCTCTCGCACCGACGACGGCAAGGTCAAGCTCACGTGGCGCGTGGCTCCCGAAGTGACCGCCTTGCACATCGAGAAGAAATCGGGTGAGGAATTTACGGTGGTCGCCTCGCTTTCGGGCAAGGACAAGGAATGGCTGGACGAAGCGCCCCAGGGAACCGAGTACCGGGTTGTGACAGAAACTGTCCTGGGTCGCGCCAAGGCTTCAAGCCCTGCCACGGCACCAGCGGCGAAGGGAGCCTGATGTGACGACCTTGACAGTCACCCAGAATTTCGGCAAGGGCGCGAAGGACATCGGGGTCTACAAAGAACTTGGTGG
>CAIKAA010000522.1 GCA_903825275.1 uncultured Fibrobacterota bacterium
CCCACAGGTCCCCAAGGCTTGAAGGGAGATGCGGGTGCAACCGGCCCCACAGGTCCCCAAGGTTTGAAGGGGGATGCGGGTGGAACCGGCCCCACGGGTCCCCAAGGCTTGAAGGGGGATGCGGGTGCAACCGGCCCAACAGGCCCCCAAGGCTTGAAGGGGGATGCGGGTGCCACGGGTGCGACAGGCCCCCAAGGCTTGAAGGGAGACGCGGGTGCAACCGGCCCCACAGGTCCCCAAGGCTTGAAGGGAGATGCGGGTGCAACCGGCCCCACAGGTCCCCAGGGCTTGAAGGGAGATGCGGGTGCGACGGGCGCGACCGGATCGCAGGGGCCAACGGGGGCGATGGGTCCGCAAGGGTTGAAGGGGGACGTCGGCGCCACGGGTGCAACCGGGGCCACCGGCGCGACAGGCTCACAAGGCCCGACTGGATCAGTGGGCGCCACCGGCCCGATGGGGCCCCAAGGGCTCAAGGGAGATGCGGGCGCGACGGGCGCGACCGGATCGCAGGGGCCAACGGGTGCGACAGGTCCTCAAGGGGCAGCCGGTGTCCTATCCAACGATAGCGTCGCGGTGTTGCGCACCTTGATTGCCACCCAGAATCAATCGATCACCAGCTTGATCGCGTTGTTGAATCCTTCCGTCCTATGGAATGAGAACGTGTTGTACGGGACCTTGATCGACTCCCGCGATGGCCAGGTCTACCGCACGGTGAAGATTGGCACCCAAACGTGGATGGCCCAAAACCTGAATTGGGCCGGAACGGGCTCCACAGGAGTCTGCTACAACGACGTCGCCGATTCCTGTGCCAAGTACGGACGCTTGTATACCTGGACAGAGGTGGTGAACGGGCAAATCGACCTCGGTTACGGGATCCAGGGGATTTGTCCCACCGGCTGGATCGCGCCGCGTCTTGTGGATTGGACCCAGCTGCAAAATTTTGTGGATGGAACCAATACCGTGGATGGAACTCTACTCAAATCCAACAACGGATGGAAATTACGTCAAGGTACAGACAATTACGGTTTTCGCGCTCTGCCTTCTGGGTACTGCTACAAAGGCGGCTGTAACGAGATTGGATACTACGACTACTTCTGGACAACGGGCGGGATTGACGCGACCTACGCTTATGAGATATCGTTCTTGTACAACAAAACCATGTTGAGCAGCCTTCAGGATGACAAAATCACCCAGGCCTCCTTGCGGTGTTTCCACAACTAACCATTCGACATCCGACCCATCGGTAACATCCGGCGGGATCCGGGCCACTGCCCAAGCGATTGAATGTCCGCTGGGCGTTTGAGTGAATGGGCCAAGTCGAAGGAATTTCGGATCGACCATTTCGAGCGCCGTCCGACGCGACCTCCCTTGCCTGCTCCTGCCGAAATTCGGTCGTGGGCACCGCGAGGAAGGGAACCAAATATTGCCAAAAGCCTCTCCCCCCCGATCGCTGCCGATCTAGAGGGAAGACGACGGTAGGGGACTATTTCGCCGAGGCAACGGTTCCCTTGCAAACGCTTAGATTCTGTAGGTTGTAGGTACTTCCAACGTTGGGTTGAGCATTCAGCGTAAACTTGATGGCTAAGTTGTAGCTGCCCGTTGTCGCGGGCACCAACGAACCCGACTTGTTGGTGTAGGCATTCAAGGGGTAGCCCATGGGGGCAAGGACACTGGGCTGGGCCAAATTTGGTCCCGCAGCTCCATACGTGGTGGCCAGGCCCATTTCTGTACTGGTGATTCCAAACGAACCTTTTGCATCGTAAGCAATCGTGTATTTCGTGCCGGCCGCAAAGGGATAGGTTGCAGTGCTGACCAACCAAAAGGCACCCTGTCCCCAGGGGCGGTGGGTGACCTTCAGGGAGCCCAGCTCGTTGCTCAAGCTCGAACCATTGGCCTGATCGCTCCAGTCATTGCGAAAGACCCAGGCGGTGGAGGTTAGGTCAACAACTTGACAGGTTCCGGTTCCTGTGGCTACACGGATTCCGATCGGCGCCGAGGTGGTGGAAGCGTTCGACTTGTCGTAGGCCTTGGCCGTCAAGGAATAAGTGCCCGCGGCCACATTGGTCCAGCCAAAGCTGTACGGCGCCGTGAACGACGTACCCAACAGGGTGACTCCATTGTAAAACTCCACCTTGGCGATGGTCCCATTGGATTGGGTGGCAGTGGCCGCGAGATTCACCGTGGCTGGCGCCGTGAAGAGCGCATTGTTGGCGGGAGCGGTTAAACTGACTACGGGAGGAGCCTGGACGGCAACGGTCACAGGGACAGATGCCGAGGAGGTGACCACACCGAAATTGTTGGTTGATTTTGCACTGAGCGAGTAACTGCCTGCACCAACGCCATTCCAGGTGAAGCTATAAGGGGCAGTGGCATCGGTGCCAAGGTAGGTTGCCCCACTGTAAAAATCCACCTTCGCAATGGTGCTGACAAGATCTGTCGCAGTTGCGTTGATCACGATCGAGCCAGGTGCCATAAAGGATGTATTGGCCACCGGAGAGGTAATGCTCACCGTGGGAACTGAGGCCTGGTATTGGGCGGTGAATGCCGAATCTTTGTTGGCTGTGGCATACACCTGCGAGGCCGCTTGGCCATTCGACCAATTGACAAAGGCATAGGTTGTCCCGGCAAAGGTTTGCGGAGTCAGTGGCTCCAAAAGCCGTTGCACTCCAACAACGCTTGCGGCGGTGACCGGTGTGACTACGGGGATGCCGTCGAGCTTGACGCTCAGTCCAGGGGGAGAGGTGTTCAAAAGGATGTTCTTCAAGGTTGGTTTCAGATCGATGAACGCTGTGTCCTTCAATCCCCCGGCATCGGTTACCCAAACCAAGATTCTCCAAAAAATGTTCGTATCGGTTTCACCTTGGGTGGGGATGGTGATCGAGAAGGATTTTGATCCGCCCACAGGAATTCCATCGTGCACGTGGGTGTTGTGGTGCAACACCAACTGCCAGGTAAACTGACTTGCCGCCAGGGTGCCATCTTGGGCATCTGTTGCATTGGCGAAAAAATTGAAGACTTGTCCTCCTACGAACAAGGAATTGTTGGGCGGAGCCACAGTGAAAACAACCACAGGTGGAGTGTTGAAAGCCGATACGGTCAACCCAGCGCTCGCACTTGCCGCTTGACCAAAGGAATTGGAGACGACAACGCGATAGGAGCCGGCATCACCGGCGGCAACGGCGGCAAGAGTGTATTGGGCGTTGGTGGCATTGGGAATATTGGTGTTGTTTTTTTGCCATTGGTACAAGAGCGGCTGTTGCCCAGAAGCCGAGACGTAAAACGTGACAGGTTGGCCGACCGCCACGGTTTGAGGCATCGGGTTTTGGACAATAATTGGCATAACACTCCCCGAATACGTGATTTTATACAGAGCATCGGGTCCACGCATCAAATAGTACAAGTTGCCATCGGCGGCTACATCCAGACCAACCGGCTGACCCGAGCCTGTCAGCTGCGGGATGACAAGCTCGGGAGGATTGCCAAGAGCCGTTGGATCCAGCGCATAAAGCCACTTGCTACACAGATCCAAGAAGAAATATTTCCCGAGGTACTTGGATGGGTAGTTGGTTGTGGGGGGATTAAAAAAGCTCCCACCCGAAATGGCGCACCCATTGGTTGGTCCTGTGCCGTGGCTGTAGGTGTAGATCGGGTTGATATAGGCGGGATCAGTCGAGTATCCCTCGGCATTTGGCCACCCAAAATTCCGGCTCGAACTCAAGGTGGCATCGTCGATTTCTTCCCAGGCGTCCTGCCCGACATCGTTGATGTAAAACCGTCCCGTACCTGGTTGAACATCCATGGTGAAGGGGTTTCTCAGCCCATACTTGTAGATCTTCCTGGTGGTCGCGTTGGCGTCGTTTGCAAATGGGTTATCCGGCGGAATGGTTCCATCAGAATTTAGGCGAAGAATTTTTCCGTGAGTTGTGGTCAGGCTTTGGGAGTTGGCTCGCACCGTATTTTCACCGGTGCCAATCAGCAGTTTGCCCGCCAAGTCGAAATGAAGGGCCCCGCCGTTGTGGAACACTTGAGTCACCGGGTCCAGGTCGACAACAAGGGTTTCGGAAGAGGGGTCCATCACATCGCCGGTCATCTTGAAACGACTGACCTTGTTGTGGGAGCCACCCACAGTTGTGGTGTAGAAGATGTACACGAAACCATTGTTGGCGAAATTGGGGTCGGTGGTGATCCCCAGCAATCCTCGCTCGGTATAGGCGCCGCCAGGACCATCCACGGTGATGCTCAACGCGTTGCCGGGAAGCAGGACTCCCTTTTTCACAACTTTTACCGTTCCCGATTGTTGTCCAATCAAAATGCGGCCGTCGGCGAGCATGGTCATCGTCGTTGGGTTCAAAAGCCCTGTGCCATCCACCAGTACAGGTGTGAAGATTTGACCAATGGCAGAGATGGCCGCGCATAAAAAAACAATGATCCTAAAAGGTTTCATTTTGGAAGTCTCCGAAGGTTTGCAAATGGATTCGGTGGAATTGGGAGGGAGAGTCGATCAGTCAAAATCTGCCGTTGACGCCAACCAATAGGAACAGATCCGTTGATCCAAGATCTTGGAAAGAGCTGTGTTTCCCTCGGATCGATTCTGCAACTAAAATGATGTACTAAAGCGTTTGATTGATCAGAATAACGAGAACCGTCTCGAAACTCTATTTCAAACTACCCCTTGTGACAAGGATTACCTAACACTTTGGAGTATTTTAACAGAAAGTTGGACGTACTATTTCAGGAAAGACGTAACCTTTGCAATAAGGCCTAAAGAAGATCGTTTAATCTCAATTTATTGGAATATGTTTCGGGGGGGGGATCGGGCGAACTTGTCTTGGAAAAAGCAATCCAACTCCCTTTGGTCACCCATCTTCTCGGTTTGGAGTGATTGGAGCCGCGATGCGTGCAAACCGAAATCGGTGCACCACGATTGCCTACAAGGAGAAGCCGTGTGGCCATTCCGTCCCAGAGTCCTGAAACCGAAGTTGTGTGCATCATCATGATCGAGGCGATCAAAGGCGGTTGGTTGGTGCCCTCCCATTCATGTAAAGCCTCGACTTTCTACGCGGTGATGAGGGACATCTTGCGAGGTGGGCAATAGGAGCTAACCGAAGCAATCGCTCGGCGCTTCCGTCTCCAGACTACTTCAACAGCCACGATCGCCCAACGCTTTTTAGACCTGGCCATGATTTGGGTACCCAAACGATCCCGACCGAGCACCAACGCCTCTAGGCAAGCTGAGGCGACTGATTCAACAAGCACGGATCGAACGACTGGGACCAGGAGCCAAACCAAGTGACGCACACGCCGAGTTTCGGAAAAACATTTTTTGGGGAGATTCGAAAGTGGCCAATCTGAACTAACATCCAGCCAGAGATCGTGAAGATCCAAAATCCGTCATTACCCAGGAATTAGTCAAATAACTCATCCACCTGACCCCAGTTCGCAATCGCGTCTATGTCTGCTTAACCTTATAGGTGCACTTAGGTGAAACTAGCCAGAAAACCTAGGGAATTTTCCAATCTCGACCAAGTGTGATAGATCAAGTTGATCGAGGCCGAATTTTCGCTGTACGGATTCATGTTACCAGGCAGGACACCCGAAGTGATTCGATCTGGCGACAAAGAAGTCGCCGCCGAACCTTGCTGATACCAAACCATTGGAGTTCCATGATCTTTGGTGATCTGCCATCCACAGATCCCAGAGGAAAGACCATGATTCCAGTGAACGAGTATTTCGATGGCAAAGTGAAGTCGCACTGAGCCTTCGAGTCACTTTAGGCGGTCTTGAATTCGGTGGAATAATTCCGGAATATTATTTCTGGGAAGGAGGTTTCGAGGGTGACGTATAGAATAGGATGACATTGCAAGATGCACCAACAGCGAGATTTAGAAAGTCTTCTCTGGTCAAGTCCTGGATCTACAAACGTCTCCGACCCAGGTTGTAAATTGTCAGCAGCACCTTCCGGTTCATGAGACAATTTCCGTCAACTCAGACTCAATCCTTGGAGCACCGCAGCGACAACCCCTCCGTCTTGCCGCTGTAGTAGCGGTACACGTTCGCGCTGTTGCAAAACATGTCCCAGTACCAGGCGTGGAAGCCATCGTCCTCCATAGCACTCCACCAGTTGCCATCGATGCCAACGAGGTCGAAGGAGGAACCGTTGAAGTAGCCGCCGGGCAGGGCGCGAAAGCCGTAGACATCTGTACCGTTGCCAAATTCATTCCACCCATTCAAAGACTTGAGTTTGGTTCCACCGGTATTACCTGTGCTGTCCACAACCCACTGCATGGCGGTCCATTCTGTGTCGTTCGGTACGTGCCAACCTATGGGACAAATGCCATTGAGCTTGGAGTGAACACGATTGCCACATACTCTCGCATTGCAACTGTCGGGAAGACCCATGACTTCTGCCCAGGTGTACAGCCGACCGTACTTGACGCAAGAATCTTTGCTGTTAATGTAGCACCAACCAGAATCGGCACCAATTGGCTTGTAGTTCAGGTTCTCCGCCATCCAGGTCTGCGACCCAATTTTCACCGTGCGGTAGACCTGACCATCGCGGGGATCGTATAAACTCCCGTAGGCGATGAATTCATTCCAGGCAACGGATGTGTCGGTTCCAATTTTCACGACAAATCCTGATGTGTCCAGATTCGCCAACGGGATCCGGGCCACCACCCTGGAATTCCAGGTGAACCGCAACGTGTCCACCAATCCCATCGATCGGGCGGCCGGTTGATTTTCGACGTCACGTTGTAGGGATCGGGCCGATTGTAGGGATCGGGCATGCCCGATCCCTACAACGGCGCTGGCCAAAATCGTTTCCGGCCGCCCGTTCACCGTCACCCGTAACCCCACCATTCCCGACCCGGACAGCGCCAACGGAAGGTTGTGCGGTCCCGCGCCCAATTTCACGCTGCCTACCCTGCCCTGGACCGCGCCCCTAAGGTCATACGCCTCCACGGAAACCATGGCCGGTTCCACCAAGATCAGCAGCAACCCGTTACCTGTCCACCGGGCTTGTGATTCCGTGATGGTTCTGGTGTCCATTCCTGTGGTGGCCAACGACCAAGCCCCCGTTGCATCGGTGGTCGTGCTGGTTCCCGCAAGCGTGAGCGCAATGCCCACGCCCGCAAGGCCGTTTCCAGATAGGTCCGTCACCTTTCCGGAAACAGAAGCGCGACAGGGAAGGCTGGACAGGGCAAGCAATGTGAGGAGTGCGAAGGGGCGTTGCATGGGTTTATTCCTTTAAGCGGATCGTTGAAAGCGTCTACAGAGGCGAAGCGGGAGCCTTGCGACTTAAAAAGCCCGAAGAGCCTAGCGGCCCCGATGACAATTCTCGTCAGATCGATCCTAGTCCTGGGTACACCGGAGAGAGAACTGGCATGTTTTGTAGTTCTTGCCGCGGCCCACGTAATCGATGTTGTAATACATGCCCCGGAGCCAAGCGTTGGAAGCATCGCTCTCTGTGGCGCTCAACCAGCCGCCGCCGTTGCCAACTGCGTTGAAGGAGGAAGCGTTGACGCTGCCGCCGGGCAAGGCGCGAAAGCCGAATTCATCTGTACCGTCGCCAAACTCAAACCACCCGTTCATTGACTTGAGTTTGGCTCCGACGCTCGAACCCTTGCTGTCCACAGCGCTTTCCATGGTTGTCCACTCCGCATCGCTTGGTACGTGCCAGCCAGTGGGGCAAATGCCGGTGGGCTTGGTGGAAACACTAATGCCACATTCTTTCACGTTGCAACTGTCGGGAAGACCCACGGATTCTGCCCAAGTGTACAACCGACCGTACTTGACGCAAAAATCTGCATTGTTGTTATAACATTCGCCGATGGTTCTGGCCTTGCCAGCGTAGTTCAGGTTCTCGGCCATCCACCACTTGCCCCCAATTTGGACGGTCCGATAACTCTGGCCAGCCGAATCGCTTACCGTCCCGTAGGTGATGCCGGTTTTCCAGGGAATCGAATTGGGTGTGATTGTATCAATCGCCACCAAAATTCCGGAAATTGGCATTGCTTTCAAAAGCTGCCTTTGCTTAACTGCGCCCTTCCAGGTAAAGAGCAAGGTATCGGGGACAGCAAGGCTTCGAGAAGCGGATGCATTCGCGCCCAATTCGTGAGCACCCGATGGCAAGCCAGCCATCAAGGTTTTTGTCTGGCCGTTTACCGTCACCCGCAACCACGCAACACCCTTCGAGGTCAATGGAATTTGATGATGGCCCGCCTCCAGTTTGGTCTGGTTGACCCGGGCCAAAGTGACGCCATTGACCGAAAACGCCTCAATGCGAAGCTCCGAGGCAAAGACCAGGTTCAACTCCACGGATTTGCCGGTCCATCGAAAGGTCGATGACTTTGATTGGTTCAAAACACCAACAGACCAATCCAAAGTCCATCCACCGAACGCATCGGTGGTGGTGCTCGAACCCGAAAGAGCCAGCGAAACTCCAACACCGGAAAGACCGTTGCTCTCGGCATCCGTGACCGTCCCGAAGATTGTCGAAGCGCGACAGGGAAGGCTGGTCAAAGCAAGCAAGGTGAGAAGAGCGTAGGGGTGTTTCATGGGTTTATTCCTTTCCAAGAGTCGACCAGCTATTCACCCTAGTATTTTATCACGAGGTTGTCACCAGTGCTGGGTCCGGGTTTATTCTTTGGTGCTCTTGTACCGACTCTTGTAGGTCGGGTCTGCGAACTTGCGGACGTAAGCGTAAATCACTTGCAAGGTCTTGTCGCCAACGCTTGCAAAGTTGTTGAATAATTAATCACTCATTTCCTGGGATTGAAGCCATCAACCTCACCACCGGCCCCCACCAGATCCCGATTGCGTCTATGTTTGCTAATCGGCTTAGTCGCACTTAGGGTTGATTCGGCAGTTTACCAAGGAGAGGCCAGACTAGCGGCTTGATGACAGATTTCGGCCAAGGAGAGGGGATCACTCAACCCTTGGCTGAAACCGGTTCTGACCTTGAATAATCCTTTGGAACCAACGAATAAAAAGTGTACTTGACGATTTGCCGGAAATTGCCGGATCATCTCCACAGTATTGTCTCAGATTCGGGATCATTGAACGTCCTAGAGTTTTCCAAAAACTTTGTCGACTTATCCAGATCGCCCACCTTTTCAGCATGCACATAGAGGCAATAGTTCATCAGTTCGACAGGCTTTCCAGAATCAATGATGGTTTGAAAAGTCTCCAAGGGCCAATCCTCGCCCGTCGTTGACCAGGTAGGCCTTGGTCTTAGGCTGGGCGTTGGCATAAACCAGAGGGGCTTTGGGTTCGACGAGTCTGGGCATGGAGGATCCTGGGTTTTTAGACCCCCTGAAAGTAGCCCGCCGAGGCAGATCGGCCTCCGGTACTAAAGGGGGCCTAAAAACTTCTCGGTAGGG
>CAIKAA010000523.1 GCA_903825275.1 uncultured Fibrobacterota bacterium
GCGCTTTTTCCGCAAGCCAACTCAAGACAGGCCGTCGCTTCAACGACCAGACAGTACCTTTCCCCATCCATGGGAAATCCAATCGGGCCCCAAGTGGCCATCATCGTCTTGAACTGGAACGGGTCCGAAGACACCGCCGAATGCCTCCGCTCGCTTCGGGATTCCGATGCCTCCACGGCCCGAATCTTGGTTTTCGACAACGGCTCACGGCCGGAAGAACTGCAACGATTGTCGCTTCTGGAGAATTTGGAGATCCACACCTCTCCCACCAACCTGGGCTTTGCCGAGGGCAACAACGAGGCGGTCCGGCGCTTGGGAGACGGAATCCGTTGGTTGGTCTTTCTCAACAACGACACCGTCGTCCCCAGGACTTGGTTGGCTTCGCTCTTGGAAATCCTCGAAACCAAAGCGCCCTGCATCGTCTCTCCCGCCATCTTGAGAGGCGCACCGGGAGACGAGTTGGAATGGTGGTTTTCCGGAGCGCGCATTTCTTGGAGTCTGGGGCGTCCCATCCTGGAAACCAGCGAACCGCCCCCCTTTCCACAGCCACTTCCCTATGTGCCCGGCTGCTGCCTGGCGATTGGCAAAGGGGATTGGGATCAGCTGGGTGGATTCGATCCCGGTTACTTCGCCTACTTCGAAGACACCGATCTGTGCGCCCGGGCAGCCCTGGCGGGAATCAAGTCCTGGATGGATCCCCGCAGCCGGATCCACCACAAAGTTTCTCGGGCTACCGGGGAAGACAGCCCTTTTCGGATCGAATTGTTCACCCGAAACCGACTTCTATTCATGCGTAAATTCGCACCACTTTGGGCTTGGCCTCCGTTTTTCGCCACCCAGATCGTCGGACGAATGGTGTTTGCGTTGAAGTATTTCGCCAAACCTGGCGGATCTCGCCGGTACAAGGCGTTCTTGCGCGGGATGGCGATGGGCTTTACGTCACGGCTTCGATCATGAGCAAAGCTCTGGCGATCGGAGCCGGTCGCACCTTGGTTTCCGAAGCGATCGGACGCGGGGCCGCCATTGGGTTCCAAATGCTTTTGGCCAACCAATTGGGCGCTTCCCGATTTGGTGTGGTCGCCCTCGCTCTAGCCGCCGCTGCCACGCTCTCGCCGTTTGCGGATGCGGGACTCCCCAACCTTGCTCTCCAATTGGTGTCGGGCTCCCCGAAAGACGACCGACTGGTTTCTCGACTCTTGAACCTGAAAATCGCCTTGATCCCCGTGTATGTCCTGCCCCTGGTGCTCTGGGCATTTCTCTTTCCGTTGGAAGGAAATCAAACCTCCCCCCTGATCTGGGCGGGAGCCTTTTACGGCTTCCAAGCATCCTCCGATCTTCTTCGGCAAATTCTTCGGGCCCGCGAGGCAATCAAACAGGAACTCTTGGCGCGAACCTTTTATCCCCTGGCGAATGTGGCGGCTTTGTTCCTGATTTGGAAACTCAAGCCAGGACCTCCCGGAGCTCTTCTGGCCCTGGCATCCGGGCCCTTGGTCCTGACGATCGCCTATTTGGCCGTGTTTCCCAAGGCCGCCCTCCAACTGGAATCTCGAAGCTCCGTCAAAGACTTTGTCACCAAACATTGGCCCTCTCTTCTTCAGTCCATCGCCTACCTGTTGATGGCGGGGGTTGCCACCCGGATCGATGCGTTCATCCTGCAGGCCTACGCCGGAACTTCCCAGATTGGCCGATTCTTTGCGACCTCCAACTTCGTGTTGGCCGGAATGTTTTTTGGCCAGGGATTGGCCTCATACCTTTACCCTCGCCTTCACCGCCAAACGGTCGGTCGAAATCGGGCTTTGCTTCGGTCCATCGGGGTTCAAGCGGCTCTGGGTCTCACCCTTTGCTGTGGAGCCGTTTTGGTGGGGCCACTGGCCTTTCGGTTGGTCTTCCGCGCCGGTAGCTTCCAGGGCGCAGACGCCATGATTACGGGGTTCGCCCTCATCCTTCTGCTTGCGACCATGGATTCGCTTTGGCTTTCCATCCTGATTGGACGGCGCAAGCTCTGGATCGCGGCCTTGAACTTGATCCCGGCGGTGTTGCTCAAGCTGCTGCTTGGACGCCTGTGGGTGCCTGGTCATGGCGAAATGGGAATGCTCTACACCAGTATCGTGGCCTACGTTTGTTCGGTGTCCCTGAATGCGACCTTCGCCATCCGGTTCTATCTTCAGCCTTCGACACAGGAAGAGGCGGCGTGATCACCGTATTCCAGAAAACAAACTGCGTCCGTTCCATCGTGAAGGAATCTCATGTCTGAAAGCTGCTTGATCTGCGGAAATCACCCCGAAATCGTGTGTTCCAGCTATGCGGGATTTCAGGCCCCTTCCGAGTTCCAGATCCTAAGCTGTCCTCACTGTGACGCGTCCTATTCGCTCCCCCGAGTGGATGCCTCCAATGTTTACAACAACATTTATCGTTTGGCCTCGTCGATTCCTGGCTACAGTCGCTATTGGAACTACATGAAGGAAATCAAGGTTGCGAAGGATCCCTTGGATTACTTATCCAAGTCGGAAGAAGCCTATTGGGGTGTCGCAACCGCCTTCAAACAACTCGGAATCCAAAAAGAGACGGCCAAATGCCTGGAAATCGGGAGTGGCTTGGGGTATTTGACCTACGCTTTGGGAACCGCTGGCTACAACATCAAAGGTTTGGATCTTTCCACGGTCGCCGTCGCCAATGCCAAGGCAAATTTCGGAGACCGATATGTGAGCGGTGATTTGTTCGAATTTTCAAAGGAAAATGAAAACCAATTCGATGTGGCGATTCTTACCGAAGTGATTGAACACGTCGAGGAGCCCTTGGCCTTTTTGGAGGCGATCAAAACGCTCCTCAAGCCAACGGGGAAGATGATTCTGACCACTCCCAACAAATCCTTTTTTCCCAAAAAAATCGTCTGGGCCTCGACACCTCCTCCGATTCACTGCTGGTGGTTTAGCGAAAAAACCATGGGATGGTTTGCTGAAAAGCTCCAGGCCTCTTTGGAATTCGTGAGCTTTGAGGGATTTTATACCAAAGGCGAAGAAATCAATATCAGCACGCCATTTGATTATGTGACGCTTGGTCCCATTTTAAGTGAAAAGGGAGAAATTGATTCCTCTAGGAAATTGAAAAATCTCCTAAAGAAGCTGCCCTTTGTGATGACCATTTACCGGAAATGGAATCACCAGACTGGCGCGAAAGAAACACTTCGTTGTGGCAAACGCGGCGTTTCGATCTGCGCGATTTTGGGAATGGACAAATTGAAAGGCTGAAAAAGCCGTCTCGCGCATCGGTCATTCATCGAATCAACATTGGGGTACGAGGACTTTCCCCGAACCCCAAAAAAATCTGGATTATCCGCGCGCTTGAAGAATGTAGCCGATCTGATCGCCTTTGGAGATCCGGTTCAGGTCGGCAGCCCGACGAGCAAATTCCCTCATCTGGGACCGGCTAAATTGGGACGCCGCGTTGGAGGCTTTGTGGGGAATCCCCTGGCGACCTTGTTCGCTGGCCCAGAACTGAAAAGATTCCGAGTCGTAGAGTTCGCCGACGATCTTGAATCCCGCGTTGTCGGCGGCCAATTGGAAACTTTCCTTCGAGTGAAGGTAGATGTGGCGGGGAGCATCGATGGACGCCCAATGTTCGCGGTAGGTCTCCCAGGCGACCCCTGAACAGGAGGGAATGCGGATGATGCAGCGTCCGCTGTCGGTCAGCAACCCCCGTAGGCGGACCAGCGGTTCCAGGGGGTCCAGCATGTGTTCGAGAGAATGATTGAGCACGATCAGATCCCATTGGCCCTTCAGATCTTCAAGCCCAAGCTTCCGGACCTTGGCGCCCGGTCGGAATTCCACGTCTTGGTCCAGGAAGGGATCGCCCCCTTCGACCTGTTTGAAACCGTGGTCCCAGAGAATTCCGAGGAAATAGCCGGTCCCGGCTCCCACGTCCAAGATGCGGGAATCGGTCGACAGACCCGCATGCCGTAGGATTTCGAGCTTTCCATTGGGTAATCGATCCGCGAGAAGGCGCCCGATCGCGCCTTGGCCGGTCAGACAGAATTTGTCGCGGTACCAGCGGGCGACGCGCTCTTGCTTCGAAAAGTTCGGTGGGGAAAAACTGTAGTACTGGCCGCCATAATACTTGCCGAGATTTTCAGGAATCTGAGCGATTTGAAGGCATCCGCAAGATCCACATTGGAAGTACGGGAAGATTTCACCGGTTCCGGCAAGCATCTCGGGAACCATATAGGCTTGGTTTCCCTCGGTGTTGCGGCATACGCGACATTCGTTCATAGAGATTCCAATTCTAGGTAGGTTTCCCCCCGCCTGAGGAGGGGGAAACTTGCAAACCGGGAATTCATTCTCCTCGGGCTGGATACCCCGGAGCTTGTCGACCGCTGCGTGAACCAATCCCTGGCGGGGCACGCCTGGTGCAAAGGGCTTGCCGAAAGGGCTAGTTTCGTGTTCTCAGACTCGAGATTGCCTTCCAGAGCCCCCCTCTCGGGCTCCCTCGATCCTCATGGATCCCATGGGATTCACGATTTTAGGGGAATGGGTCGGTCCTCCTGTTCCTGCACAGGGCTTCGGTCCATTTTCCTGTTAGCCGCAAAACATCTCGTCATTCCAAGTTGGTTTTGCGGAAAACTGAACACCATTCCAGGAGCACTCATGCGCAAGTCCCTCGTTGTCCTCGCCACCGCCGCTGCCTTCTTGGCACAAAAAAGCCAAGCCGCCTGGTCGTTGTACCTAGATCCAACCGGAACCAAATACGTTGGCGATGCCAGTTGGAACAATGTCCTTGAGCACGATCGGGCTGGCGTTACCCCCGTGACCGCAACCGTGACCACCTCGGGCAC
>CAIKAA010000524.1 GCA_903825275.1 uncultured Fibrobacterota bacterium
AGAAGGCCTTGCCAACGATTGATTCGTTTGCCGATGGATTCTCGACTACAAAGTTACAACGCATCGGTTGCTGCGGCTTTGGCGCTTTACGAAATCAGTCGCAATCGCCAATAGGCTTTTTGTTGGGAAAAATGCGACCCATTGGCTTTTTTTTTGATATTCCATTGACATCACAATGAGCTTGTCGTATTGTTTCTTCATCGGTTGCCAAAACTTGGCTGACCTCATTACCAGAAGCAATTTGCTATCCAAATTGCGTCAAAGGGGATATCAATGTCGTTGAACGAACTTTCTACAGAAGAACTGGTCAAAGAATTAGCTCGTCGCAAGAGTGCCGAAGTCGGCGATCTGCGTCGTCAAATCGATGAACACAAAAAGGCGATTCGTGATCTTGAAGAAAAGATCAAGGGAGCTTCCGAGGCTTCTGCAGCCACCCGTCGTGGACGCGGACCTGCTGCTGGCTCGTTGCCTGCGGGTGAGCGCGCTGACCGCGTTCTGACCGCCTTGGAAGGCCAAGCTGGCTCGAATATCGCCGAGATCGCCGCCAAGGTTGGTTTCGAAGGCATTTCTCTCAAGAAGACTCTTGACGAGCTGGTTGCCGAACGCAAAATCAAGCGCACCGGTAAGGCTCGCGGCACCAAGTACGAATTGGCTTAATTTTCTTTTAGGGTACCCCCTTGACGCAAATCTAGGGGTGCCTTATCTTTGTTTTCTCAACGAGCGCGGGATTAGCTCAGTTGGTAGAGCGTCTCCTTGCCATGGAGAAGGTCGAGGGTTCGAGTCTCTTATCCCGCTTGAAAAGCTCTCTCGGTGAAATACCCGGGGGAGTTTTTTTTCTTTGGGTTACCAAATTTTTGTAACAAAATTGTCTTTTCCAAAATGGATGTTGGTCCACGGTTATTGTGACGTGTATCCTCAATTTTTCAGGATGGTATCTGAATGCAAGATCTGCTTCCGATTTTGACTTGGCTTTCTCTTTGGGCGGCCGTGATCGTTTTTGGATTCATGATCGTCTTGTATCTCTTCCTGATGTTGATGGGGAAGCAAGAGTTGTCCGATTTACGCAAAGAATCGGACGCGATGATTCAAGATGTTCGCAATGCCGAAGAACTGGATAAAAAGGAAAAACAGGACCGACGGCTTGCGCGACGAGTGAATCGCCGCCAAGATTCCTGAATCTCCTGCAACCGGGATCTCCTCGATCGTCGGGTTCCGACCTACATTTGTAAGTCTATGTCAGAAAAAGAATTAGATGGAGGGGCTTTGGTCCCGACCACAACGGTTTCAGGGATTACCGATCAAGAATTGGCCCGTCGTGAGAATTTGCGTCGGGTTCGTGAACTGGGGGTTGAACCGTTCCCCTACCGGTTCGAGTTTACCCATCGGGCGGCAGAATTGCGCCTTCTGGGAGAGGGCAAGGACTCGGCATCTCTCAAGTCCATGGGGGAATTCGCGATTGCAGGAAGAGTCGTCGCCTACCGCTCGTCTGGCAAGACCGCTTTTTTGAATCTGCAGGATGATCACGAGCGGATCCAGGTCTACCTTCGCCGCGACGACGAAGTGAACGACTCCGGGACCACTTCGGGTCAAGGCGAGGCCAACTGGCCAGTGATCAAGATTTTGGATCTGGGTGATTTCATTGGCGTGCGTGGGCGCCTGATGCGGACCAAGACCGGTGAACTGACTCTCCAGGCCGTGGGAGTCCAGGGCTTCGAGTTTTTGGGCAAGTCCTTGCGGCCCTTGCCATTCCCCAAAGTGGAAGAAGTGAAGGACGAGGCCGGAAAGGTTGTGGAGCGCAAAACCTTCCAAAGCTCTCTCTTTTCGGACATTGAGGCGCGCTACCGCCAGCGGTACGCGGATTTGGCCGTCAATCCCGAAGTGGCGAACATCTTCCGGTTGCGCACGACCATCGTTCAGGAAGTACGACAATATTTGGTCGAACATTCCTTTCTCGAAGTCGAAACCCCTACGTTGCAGGCTGTCTATGGCGGAGCTTCGGCCCGGCCCTTTGTGACTCACCACAATGCTCTGGACATCCCGCTTTACCTTCGCATCTCCAACGAGCTCTACCTGAAGCGCTTGATTGCAGGTGGGTTCGATCGCGTGTTCGAGTTCGTGAAGGATTTTCGAAACGAAGGGATCGATCGCACCCACAATCCGGAATTCACCCAAGTCGAGTTTTATCAGGCTTATGCTGATTACAACGACATGATGGTTCATTTCCAAGCCATCTGGCAGCGTGCGGCCAAAGCGGTCTTGAAACTCAAGGCACGTCGATCCGCCCTGGCCCGAGGCCTTTCGATGGAAGGGTTGCAGACGGAATTCGCCGCCATCGAGGCCGGGCAGGTTCCGCTGGTGTACCAAGGACGGGAATTGTCGACCTTTTTCGGCGATTGGGAAAAATTACCCGTCAAAACCGCACTCAAGCGCAAAGGCGTGGACATCGACGCCCTATCCGACCAGGAACTCCAAGCGTTGATCCAAACCAACCATTGGGAACTCGACGGCACCTACAGTCGCGGTCGCGCCATGATGCTGGCGTTTGAAAAATTGGTGGAGCCAGAGCTTTGGGAGCCGGCGTTCGTGATGGACCACCCGGCGGAATCCACGCCCTTGTGCAAGGTCCATCGAAACGACCCAACCTTGGTCGAGCGATTCGAACCGGCCATCGCGGGCATGGAAGTGGGCAATTCCTATTCCGAGCTCAACGATCCCATCGTGCAGCGCCGGTTGTTGGAAGCCCAAGTGGAACGCGGTCGCGGCGGCGAAGAAGAAACCCATCCGTTGGACGAGGATTTCCTGCGCGCCATGGAGTACGGCATGCCTCCGATGGGCGGTGTTGGAATCGGGATCGATCGCATGACCATGATCCTCACCGACCAGTCCAGCATCCGCGACGTGCTGTTGTTCCCGTTGCAAAAACCGGAATAACGTTGTTGTAAGGATCGGGCATGCCCGATCCTTACAACAACAATATTCCGGCCCGATCCCTACAATAATTTGGCGGCCCGATCCCTACAACGCTTCCTGAAGGATGTCGGCCAAGGCGCCCTCATCCAATTCAATCGGGTTTCCTTTCATGGAACTCGCCTTGGAGGCGCGTTCGCACAAACCGGGAATGTCGGATTCGATCATGCCCCAATGGGCCAATCCAGGGGTCCCGACAAGGTTGGACAATTTCTGGATCACGGCTAAGCCGTCGTCCAGCGTTGCCGTAGATTGTCCCGTCAAAAGGCGCGCGGCATCCCTGTATTTATCGAGGCCGGGGTGGTTTTCTCGCTGCAGGGCAGCAACGTTTGCCTTCCAGGCTAGGGGAAGGAGCCGGGCGCAAACCGCCCCGTGGGGCGCTGCAAACAGGCCTCCGATGGGAGCGGCCAATCCGTGGACCACTCCCAGTCGGGAGTTGGCAAGGGCCAGCCCCGAGAGCAGACTGGCCAAGGCTAGGTCGGACCGCGCCTCGATGTCCATTCCATCCAGGAGTGCAACGGGAAGGGAACGGACCGAGCGAACGATTCCTTCGCGACAGAATCCGTCCGAGATGGGGTTGGCAAAGCGCGAAGTCAACGGTTCAAGGAGTTGGGTGAGCGCATCCAAGCCGGTCCACCCGGTTTGGTCCTTGGGAAGTCCGATCGCCAAAAAGGGGTCGATCACCGCCAGGCGAGGCAGCAGGTGGGGACTGCGCAGGCTCACCTTCACCTCGTCGGCAGCCAAAACCGAATTGCGGGTGGCTTCGGCTCCGGTGCCCGCCGTGGTTGGAATGGCCGCGCACGGCAGTCCCGGTCCCGGCAACGGAAGTCCTTTTCCGACTACCTCCAGGTGATCCATTGGGTCTTCGGTGTGGGGAGCGAGGGCGGCGACGGCCTTTCCGAGATCGATGGCGCTGCCGCCACCCAACGCCACCACAGCACCCGCACCGAAGGCTCGGGCAATGCGCAGAACCTCCCCACAGTCCTCCACGGTGGGTTCGTGGGCCTGGGAATGGATCGCGATGGTCGCCCCCAGGGAGTCCAAACCATCCAACAACCATCCCGCCCGTGACACATCGGACCCGGTCACCAACAGGATCCGCTCCGACCATTTTCGGATTTCGGGGAGAGATTCGAGACCCGTTCCGTTTCCGAAAACAATTCGGCCTGGGGCCGAAAATTCGAACCCGTTCACCAGCGATCCGCGTCGGGATGGATGTCTCGGTACTTGAGCGACCGCCGGGGTTCGGCCATCCAAGGTTCGACCGCATCGCGCCAGGTCTTGTAATGGATGGTTTCTTTGTGGGCCACGGGCGCCGCATCGTCGCGATAAGCCTCGACCAAGACGAATTTTGTCAAATCGTCGAGCTGTTGGACCACATCGAAACGCGCGATTCCCGGTTCCAGAACACTTTCCCGGGCGTTGGCGAGAGTTGCCTCTCGGAAGTCGTCTTCTTTACCTGTTTTGACCTGGACGAAGACGTGGACGATGAGCATGGTGAGTTCCTCAGCCCGTGGTCCGCAGACCCGAGGCGATGGCGTTGACGGTGACAAGCAGCTCCAACAACGTAGCCTCCCAAGCCTCGGTTCCCTGGGTCATGGTCCGCCATTTTTTGACAAGGTCCACTTGGTGGCGATGGAGGCGGCGAAGGGCTTGGCTTCGCAGCTCCAGGCTGCGCGACATCCGTTTGCGGCGTTCTTGGAAGGAGGCTCCAAACACCTCTTCCAAAAGCTCGCGGGTTTCGTGGAACTCGGTGCGAAGGATGGCAAGAAAGCGTTCGCGCACCGCGGAATCCTCCACCAAAGCGGCGTACCAATCCCAAACTTCTTCGTCGGTGGTGGCCACCGTGGTCTCGACATTGGCCAACACGTAGCGCAACAGCGGCATCCCGCGCAATTGGGTCTTCAAATGCTCCCAATCCGAGGGGTTTTCTGTCTTCAGTTTCCGAAGCGCGCTCCCGACCCCAAACCAGCCCGTCAGGTGGAATCGCGATTGGCTCCAGCTAAACACCCACGGAATGGCGCGGAGGTCGGCCAAGGTGCGCTGACCGGAGCGACGAGCAGGGCGTGATCCGATACGACTGGCCTCGATCACGTCGATGGGAGTCGCTTGGCCGTAGAAGGAAAGGAATCCTTCGGTTCCTACCAGATTCTGGTAGGTGGCGCGGCTGGATTCGGAAAGTGACGAGAGGATGGCGTCTTGCTTTGGATCGTCGTCGCGGCTGGAGCGCAGCGAGCGCGCGGCGGCTCCGGCGAACAGCAGTTCCAAATTGTACACCGCCGAGATCAAGTTGGCGTACTTTTGGGCGATGGTTTCGCCTTGCTCGGTCATCCGCAGGCCGGAAGCCAAGGAGGCTGGGGGAAGCGCTTCCAAGAAATGGTGGGTGGGCCCCGCCCCCCGCGAGATGGTGCCACCGCGTCCGTGGAAGAAGCGCAAGCGAACGCCGCGCTCGCGCGACAAGGCCGAAAGATTCCGTTGAGCGCGCAACAGGTGCCACTGGCTCGCCAAAATCCCTCCGTCCTTGTTCGAGTCGGAATAGCCAATCATGACAGGTTGGACAGGTTTTGTCGAGCGGGGTTCGCGCAAGGGGCGAAGATAGGCCAGGGTCGATTGGGTGAGGGGATGATCCAAGAATTTGGACAAAATCTGTTCCGAGGCTTCCAGGTCGTCGATGGTTTCGAACAGGGGCATCACCGGGACTTGGCAGGCCATTTTGCCCTGATAGGGGACCCATAACCCCGCTTCGCGAGCCAGCAAGTAGACCGCCAGCAAATCCGAGAGACTGCGGGTCATGGAAACGATGAAAGATCCAATCCCGGCCATGCCGCATTCGGCGATGTGTTTGGCGACCACCCGGTGGCTTTCGACCACCGCCGTGGCGTTGGGGCCCAAAGCCGTTCCCGGTAGAGCGAAGGGGCGAGGCGAACGCAATTCCTGATCCAGGAACGCAATTCGTTTTTCTTCGTTCCAAGATCCAAAATCGGTCTCGGGCAATCCGGCGGCTTCCAGAAGTTGCTCCACAGCTTTGTCATGGAAGGCGGAATTTTGGCGCACATCCATTTGGGCAAGGTGAAATCCAAACACGTCCACATGACGGCGCACCCGGAAGGTTTCCAAATCGGCCAATCGGGTCGCGCCCGCTTGGCGCAAGGTTTTGTCGAGATCTTCCAGGTCTTGCGACAATTCTTGGGCGGTGTGGTAGGATCCCGGGTGGCGAGACTCCTTGATTTCTTCCCCGGCGTTTGCGCTCATGGGAAGCCGAAGGACCATCAGGTTCACCAGTTGTCGCCAGGGCTCGTCGGGATTGCGCGCCAGGGCGGGAGATGCCTTTTCTCCCAACAGCGAGGCGAGCCTTTTGATTTTGACGAGAAGTTCGGGTGGTGATTCCTGAAGGCGGCGCGAAAGGGAAAGTCGCGAACCAAGCTGGACCAATTTTTGTCGCACCAAATGCAGGGCGGCCAGGCGCAATTCCCCCAGCGCCATGATCGTGGTTTCGGCGCTCACCAAGGGGTGACCGTCGCGATCGCCACCCACCCAAGAGCCAATCCGCAGGGTGGGAAAGTGTTTGGGGTCGCACAGGCGTCGGGAATCCAAGCCTGCGGCTTCCCAAGCCGCGCGCAACCGGTCGTCCAATTGGGGTAGGGCTTCGGGAAACACTTGTTTCAAGTAGTGCAGGATGTTCATCAATTCGGCCCGGACGTCGGGCTTTTGCACCAAAATTTCGCCGGTGCGCCACAGGCGTTCCAGCACATCCAACACGTCTTGGCGGATCCTGGAGCGCTCGGTGGGAGTCCACATCTTGTTTTCGAGTTTCACCAACAGCAAGTAGAGCTCGCGGTGCTGCTCCAAGACGGTGGCGCGTTTGGCCTCGGTGGGATGGGCGGTCAAGACGGGTTCGATGCAAATTTCGGAAAGCCGATCGGCAATCCGGTCGGTTTCGACTCCCGATCGCGCCAGCTCCGACAAAGCCTGGCCCCACAGACCCGGCTCGAAGGCCAAGCCATGGTCCTCCTCTTCGGCGCGGCGCATCTGGGCCGAGCCGTTTTCTTCCGCCATGTTCAGCAGTTGGAAACAGATGGAAAAGGCTTGGGCTAGCCGTTCGGGGGAAGGGCTGTCTTCGGGTTCTTCCGTGCCGATCCAGGGAAGTTGTCGGGCCAAATCGGATTCGCCCAATTCTTCCAAAACTTGGCGAAAGTTTCCCATCAACCAAGACAAGTCTTCGGCGAATTTTCCCTGCGTTCGCGCGGTGCGCGTTTGGATAGGTTCCATACCTCGAAGTCTACAACATTGCAGACCATCCGGTGTAGGGTTGCTGGAAGGAGAGGGCGGACAAGGCTCTAGGAGCTACTTTTGCAATCCTATGGCCATCGCAGTCCATCCTGGTTCCTTCGACCCACCGACCAAAGGGCATCTCGACCTTGTTTTGAGGGGTCGCAAGATTTTTGACAAAGTCGTGGTCGTGGTAGGGATCAATTCTCGCAAACAACCCCTATTTTCGGCCTCACAACGGGTAGAATTGTTCCGTGCTTCCCTTTTGGAAGTGGGTGTTTCGGATGTCGAGGTGAGATCCTGGGAAGGATTGACCATCGATGTATGCCGCGCTTTGGGGGCCACAGTGCTCTTGAGGGGCTTGCGCCAAGGGGGCGATTTTGAGGTGGAGCAGTCCATCGCCTTGATGAACCGGCGGATGGCCCCCGAAATCGAAACCGTGTACCTGAACTGCCGGGAAGAATTTTTGGGGCTGACCTCGACCTCAGTGCGCGAAATTTCCCGCATGGGTGGGGATGTATCCCCCTTTGTTCCCAAGGCTGTCGTTGCGGCCCTCCACTCGCTCCAAAGAGGTTTGTGATCATGTTCGGGCCCCCCTCCTCCTCTACGGTAATCCGCAACCTCATGCTAGCTTGTGTCGGAGTCTTCCTCCTACAAAGCATCGCAAGAATGGGGGCCTTTGGTGGGCTTTTGGAAGGGTGGGGGGCGTTGGTCCCCATCGCGGTCTGGAGGTACGGACAAGTTTGGAGGATCGTCACCTACATCTTCCTGCACGGCGACATCATGCACATCCTGTTCAACATGCTTGGCCTGTGGATGTTCGGACAGCCCGTCGCCTACCAGCTCGGCGACCGGAAATTCCTTGGTCTTTTCTTCTTTTCGGGAATCACGGCCGGAGCATTTTCGGGTCTCTTCTACCTGTTCGGTGGAAGTGGCAGCGTGCCGGTGATCGGTGCTTCCGGGGCTTTGTTTGGGGTGATGCTGGCCTATGCTCGATTCTTTCCGAACAACATGATCCTGCTGTATTTCTTCCCGGTTCCGGCGCGGATCGCGGTGTGGATTTTTGGAGCCATTGCCTTGTTTTCCAGTTTCAGCGGGGGCGGGAACATCGCCCACCTCACCCACCTGTTTGGATTGGCCGGAGGTTGGTTGTTCTTGCGCTTTGAAGCCCCGGTGGAAATGTGGTTTCACGGATTGGCTCGACGCGCCGAGAACCAACGGGTTCAGAAAGCCGCCGAAGTGTTGGTTCAGCGCGAGGAATTTTTCGACACCCGGGTCGATCCCATCCTCAAAAAGATCAGCAAATACGGGATGGATAGCCTGACTCGCCAAGAGAAGAACATTCTCGAAAAGGCCAGCGGCTTGCGCAAGGAATCCGAGAATCTGGTCGATTTGAAGGCCTGGAGACGAGAACGAGGACGATGACCTTCGAGCCGTCCCTGCTAGCCGCCGATCCAACGCTCCAGGAATCGGAGCGTTGTGAGAAATTGTCGGAGATGCTCAAAGGCATCGAGCTTCCCGAGATGCGCAAACGGTTTTTATCCCCCAGTTTGCAATTGGTTCAAAGCACCGATCCCGCGGGGGAACAGGTTCTGCGGACCCTTCTCTATGTGGGCACGACTTGGCGG
>CAIKAA010000525.1 GCA_903825275.1 uncultured Fibrobacterota bacterium
GGAGGTCACAGCCAGCGCCTGGCAGGCGAGGAGCAGGCCGTCGTGTACCGCGTCGGGTACGAAGAGGCCGTCATAGCCCATGGCCTCGACCCTTTGCGCGAAGCTGCCGATGGCCTCGAGTCCGAGGGTCTCCGGCGTGACGGCGAATATCTCCAGCGGGGAAGTTGCTGCGCTTGATGCCATGTTCAAAACCCCATGCCGTTGCCGGTGATCACCGGCACATTGGTCCAGCCGCCCTGTGGCGTTCGATACCAACCGCCGGCGGCCAGGGCGCCACCGTCGAGGTTGATGGTAGTGCCGGTGACCCAGCCCGACAAGCCGCTGGCGAGGAATACGGCGCAACCGGCGGCATCGGCCGGCGTGCCGAAGCGGCCGAGGGGTATCCAGCGCGGGATGTGCTCCTTGTGCCGTTCCGGTATCCAGGCCGAGGGCTGGACCTGCTCCGACTCCGTGGTCTCCGGCGCGATGGCATTCACCCTGATGCCCGCCGGCCCGAGGTCCAGGGCCAGGCTGCGGGTGAAACCGAGCACGCCCGCCTTGAAGGCCGAGTAGACGATGTTCATGGGTATGCCGCGGAAGGCTTCGATGGTGGAGATGTTGATGATGCTGCCGCCCGCTCCGGTCTTCTTCAGCAGCGGCAGGGCAGCCCGTGTCACCACGAACATCTGGCGCAGGTTGATGGCATAGAGGGCATCGAAGTCCTCGTCCGTGTATTGCTCCAGCGGTTTGACGATGCCGAGGAAATCCCCGACGTTATTGACGAGCACGTCGAGCCGTCCGCAGAGAGACTCGACCTCCGTCATCAAGCGGGCGACCTGGGCGCTGTCACGCACATCGACGACGCGAACCAGCGCGCCTTCGCCCAGCGCCTGGCGCGTGGCTTCGGCGCGGGCGGCATCGATCTCGGCACTGGGATTTGGCTTGGAAGTTTTTTGGCCGACGCCACTGGATGCCGCACCGCCGCCGCAAGCGGTAAGGGCGACAATCGAAAGGACAGAAATGGTCGCGAGCAGATGGCGCATGGAAAACCCTCGTGATGCGAGTTAAGGTTGGATGGTGCGAATCTAACCCCCTTTGGGTCCACCAGGCAAGCCATTCCGCTTGTCGAGTACCCGAAACCTCGCCTTGGATCCCGAATGGACCTACATTTGTGCCCCTATGAACCGCACGCACAATTGCGGGGAGCTGCGCGCTTCCCATGTCGGCGCCACCATCACGCTTTGCGGATGGGTCCAAAATTACCGCGACCACGGCGAACACCTCATTTTCATCGATCTCCGCGACCGTTTCGGCGTTACCCAGGTGACTTTCGATCCGGACATCTGCGGTGTAGACACCCACGAAACGGCGGACAAGCTTCGCCACGAGTGGGTGGTTGAAGTGACGGGCGAAGTCCGTTCCCGCGGCGGAATGATCAATTCCAAGCTGGCTACCGGCGAGATCGAAATCTTCGCCAAGTCGGTGGTGGTCTTGAACAAGGCAGAAACACCTCCCTTCGAGATCTCGGAGCACGCCAAGGTCAACGAAGAACTGCGACTCCAGTACCGCTACTTGGACTTGCGCCGTCCCAGCGTCCAAAAGCAAATCATCACGCGCCACCGGGTGACCAAGGTGGTTCGGGACTATTTTGACGAACAGGGCTTTTTGGACATCGAGACGCCCATTCTCACCAAGTCCACTCCCGAAGGCGCCCGCGATTACCTGGTTCCCAGCCGCGTGCACCCGGGATCGTTCTACGCACTGCCCCAGTCGCCGCAGATCTTCAAGCAGTTGTTGATGGTGGCCGGGTACGATCGCTACATGCAGATCGCCAAGTGCTTCCGCGACGAAGACCTGCGCGCCGATCGCCAGCCCGAATTCACCCAGATCGACGTCGAGATGTCGTTCATCACGATGCCCGACATCATGGCCGTCGCCGAGGGTTGTGTGCGGAGGGTTTGGAAGGACGTGTTGGGAGTCGAACTCCCCACCCAGATCCCCCACATGGATTTCGCCACCGCGATGAAAAAATACGGTTCGGACAAGCCCGATCTGCGCTACGGCCTAGAAATCCTTGACGTGACCGAGTGGGCCAAGACCTGCGGCTTTGTGGTGTTCCAAGGGGCAGCGACCACAGGCGGCGTGGTGCGCCTCATCAACGCCAAGGGCGCGGCGGAAAAGATCACCCGCAACGACCTGGACAAGTTGACGGATTATGTCCGCAAGCTGGGAGCCAAGGGCTTGGCTTGGATCAAAATCCAGAACGGTGAATGGAACGGTCCCGCCGCCAAAAACATTTCGGCCGAAGTGCGCGCCGAACTGGCCGTGCAGGCCGGTGTGGAAGATGGCGACTTGCTGTTCTTTGGCGCCGACAAGCAGAAGAATGTCGAAACCGTGCTGGGCGCCTTGCGCATCAAGTTGGGAACCGAAATCCTAAAGCTCGCCAAGAAAGGCCAATGGGAATTTTTGTGGCTGCACTCGGCACCCATGTTCGAATGGGACGAAGAGACCAGCCGCTACTACAGCGTCCACCATCCCTTCACCGCTCCCTATGCCGAAGAACTCGACAAGATGGAGAGCGATCCGGCCAATGTCCGCAGCCAGAGCTACGACCTGGTCTTGAACGGCGTGGAGATGGGCGGAGGCAGCATCCGTATCCATTCCCCGGAGGTCCAAGCCCGCGTCTTCAAGGCCTTAGGGATCGGTGACGAGGAAGCCAAGGCGAAATTCGGCTTTTTGTTGGACGCGCTCAAATTCGGTGCCCCACCGCACGGCGGCTTGGCGTTTGGATTGGATCGCATGGTCATGCTGTTGTTGGAGATCGACACGATCCGCGACATCATCGCCTTCCCCAAAACCTCGAGCGCCACCGACCTGATGAGCGACGCTCCATCGCCCGTCGCAAGTGCGCAGCTGCAGGAATTGTCGATCCGCACGGTCCTGCCGGTGGCCCCGGGAGCCAATCCGACGGTCTGACATCGCTTGACGAATTCTGTCAACATTCTTTTCCGAAGCCCGGCCCGCAAGGTTGGGTTTTTTGTTGCGCACAATTCTCGCCGACTCCATTTGCGATTTCGCTTTTGCAGCGTCGGTGGCGGTGACGCTGGCTACAGGTCGCACGAGCCGCGGACTGGAGCCAGTCCCCGTGCGACATTCCGCCTGCCTCCCCACCACCGCCGAGATCAAGGCTCTTTCAAGTGCACACAATTCGCGCCGACTCCACTTGCGATTCTGCTTCCGCGCCGGCGGCGGCGGTGACGCTGGCTGCAGGTCGCACGAGCCGCGGACTGGAACCAGTCCCCGTGCGACATTACGCCTGCCTCCCCACCACCGCCGAGATCA
>CAIKAA010000526.1 GCA_903825275.1 uncultured Fibrobacterota bacterium
CATCGTGCTGACCCACGCCCATATCGACAATCTCGGAGCCGTGTTTTCCCTTCGCGAAGACACCTCTTGCGGAGTCAGTGTCCACCGCGCCGATTGGCCGCTTTGGGAAGCCATGGAGGAGCAGTGCCGGGAACTCGGACTGCCCCTACCCGAACTGCCGGAAATTGACGAAGAGCTTTTGGAAGCCGTTCCCGTCGAATTTGGTCGCGAACGCTTGGAGGTGGTCCATTTGCCAGGCCACAGCCCTGGCCATTGCGGATTCATCGCCCGGGCGCTGGACCTGTTTCTGGTGGGCGATGCCTGTTTCGCCAACGCAGCCGGTCGCTGCGACCTATGGTTGGGAGACGAGCGCCAACAAGAACTCACCTTGGACAAAATCCAGAAAATGCCCGCGAATTGGACCCTGCTGCCGGGGCATGGACCCGCGTTTTTCTCAACTTCGGTCGCCAAATCGCGCCACCAGCGAAGCACCAATTTCTGAAAAACTGTACTATTGAGGGATGGATGGATCCCAGGCCAACGCCCCTAGTCCCGCGCGCCGCAAGGTGGCGGTGGCTCTGCGCTACCGACGCGGAGAGGACTACGCCCCCAATGTGGTCGCTGCTGGATACGGGATCCTCGCCAACAAAATTTTGGAGCTTGCCCAAAATGCCAAGGTTCCGGTTCATGAAGACGCGGTTTTGGCCGAAACCCTTGGCAAGGTGGGGATCGATCGTCCCATTCCTCCCGAACTCTACCAGGCGGTTGCCGAAGTGATCCGCTTCGTCTACAGCCTGCATCCCGGGAGTGCCGTTTGAATCCCACCTTCGACTTGCGCGAAACCATGGTTTTGATCCTATGGCTTCTGCCGCTGCCGTTCATTGGGCTCGCCATCACCAGTCGAGGTCGGTTACGATGGATCGGCTGGAGTCAGGTTGGCGCCTTGACTCTCTTGGTGGCCTTGGAATTCTTTGCCCAGATCGGGGCAAACCACGGAATTTTTGCCTGGTTTGCGGTTCGAGAAACCATCTGGAATTGCTTCGCCGGCATGGTGCTGATGGCCACCCTTTCGGAAGCCAATTTTTCCACCTTGCAAACCCGTTTGTCTCGATTTTTTCGCAGAACCCGGTTGGCCATTCTCTTTGTCGCCCCTTTGTTCATGGCGATCGCGGCTTGGGAAACCGGTGAGACATACCAAATTTTGACCCGCTTGGTCTGGGTCGCCATCTACTTCGCCTTCGAGACCCTATCCATCTATGCCGCCCCCGTCACTTGGGTGAGAGTGGGAAGAAGTTTGGGGGCGCTCCTATTGGGCGTCAGCGTCTTTTCGGATCGGATGTGGCTTCCCTTTTCCATTGTGGCGGCCATTCTCACCTCTACCCAAGCTCTTTCCCGAATCCGCAGTGAAAACTCCCTGAAAATCCAACGGGCTCGGGAAGCACTCCAACCTCAGGCCCTCCAAGAACTTCTCCAAGGGACAACCGGTTCCAGAACCGCCAAAGACGATGATTTTCCCTTGGTGCGACTGGAGGCCCTGCTCACCTTTGCCACCCAGACTTCGGGTTCCAACGGCGGGGCGATCTTCCTCTATAAAGAAAACCTGCAGCCGGATTCCGAAACGCTATCGTTCAAACTGAATTGCGTGGTGTCCCGAGGTGTTTTCCGGGACTTGGCCAAAGATCCAGCCGCCTCCCTGACGGCCCAAATCCTGCTTTCCAAATTTCCAGGAAGCGAAACTTCGCCCGCTCGCGAAATTTTGGAAACGGATCGCATCGAAGCTTTCGCGTTGCAATCTTTGCACGTCCAGCGCCTGGCCGCCGCACCAATCCGAACCCAAGGCAAGACCCTCGGCCTCGTACTTTTGTCACTGCCGGTCGATCGCGGGCATTTTTCCTCGGTGGATCTCCACCTCCTCGACTTCCTGGCCCAACAAGCGGTCTTCAGTCTCCATTATGAAGCCGTTTACCAGCGGCTCATGGAAGATTCTCGCCTCTCTCGGGAATTTGAAATCGCCTCGCGAATCCAGCGCAGCTTGCTGCCTCGCGCGATGCCCAAAGTCAGTGGCCTGTCGGTGGCCGCCCGGGTTTTACCGGCCCGTGAAGTCGGGGGCGACTACTACGATTTGCTGCCCTTGGGAGACGACAAGTTGCTCGCGGTGATCGGCGACGTTTCCGGGAAAGGTTTGCCAGCCGGGATGATCATGCTGATTGTGCGGACCACCCTGCACCTTCTGGTCGACCACGACCCCTCGGCCTCTCCTTCCCGGTTGATCAAAAGCTTGGAGGAACGCCTGATTCCTCAACTCGATGCCTTCACCTTCATGACCTTTATGGCCCTGCGCTGGACCCCTCGTGACCGATTGTTGACCTGGAGCGGTGCGGGACACGAACATATTTTGTGGTATTCCTGCCTCGATCAAAAAATCCACCGGATCCGCACCGGAGGATTCGCCCTGGGATTGCAGCGGGAAAAGTTTCTCCCCCGTGAGGAAAAACGCTTGTTTCTTTCGTCCGGTGATTCCGTGCTCTTGTACACCGACGGTGTCACAGAATGCCGAAATCCCGAGGGAGAAGCGTTTGGATTGGATCGATTGGAAAAATCCTTCAACATGAACCATGAATTATCCCCCGAAGAACTGGTCGAAACGGTCCTCGCGGACCTCGATCGGCACCGCAAACAGGTGCCACCATCCGACGATCGAACACTTGTCGCGTTCAAAGCCTCCTGAGAATGTTCGATTTAGGCTTACTTTTCCATCCATGAACCATGTCCTGGAATTGAAGATCCTCCTGGTGGCCGGTCGGACCGATGCTCGGATCCTGAAGTTATCTGGTGAATTCGACGCTTCCGCTGTCGAGCGAGCCCTTGAGGAAGTGACCACGCTTCTCGATGGAGGGGTTTTGCACCTCATCGCGGATTGCCGAGATCTTCGTTATGTCAATAGCACCGGGCTGGGGGTGATCTTGCATTTCAGCCGCGTCACCCGCGAACGCGGTGGGTCGTTCCGACTCTGCGAGGTTTCCGAACCTGTCTATGAAATCATCGAAATCATCGGGGCCACGGCCCTGCTCGAGCTTCATGACTCGCTCGAAGAAGCCATTGCCGCCATTTCTTGACTGTTCACCTAAGGCTTGACGTGTGTATTTTGTCTAGCCACTTGACTTCTGTGTTGACAGAATTTTGCCCAACTCACTCCTTACGGGGACCTCGAATGCGCCTATCTAGAATCTTCCTCGCCGCCGGGACATTCTCCTTGCTCGCAGCCTGTGCGGGCAATCCTCCGGTTCCTCCGACCGTTCAGACCCCACCCGGGCTGTTGGCAAGCTGGAACAAGGGAATGGTCGATCAAACTCGCTGGGACAATTGGAAAAAGGGGGCCGGAATCGCGGCCCAAACTCCAGCGTCCGAAATGCCCAAGCTGTTCGCGGACTACATCCGTTATCAGTTGGACGCCCAGGCTGCCGCCGATGCGGGCATCACCCAGAACAAAGCGAAAATCGACCGCTGGGCAAGCATCATCGACCGAATCCTGGCCGACAAAATTCGTCGTGATTTCATGGTACCCCAACAAGGATTTTCTGACAGCGCGATCCAGGTCTGGGTCTTGGGACAAGATTCCCTCGTCAAAAAACTGCCCTTGGACACCCTTCGCTCCCGGGGCGGACGGGCCCTGGCTTTGGCAGGAATCAAGCTCGACTCGGTCTACAAGACCAACCGCGAAGCCTTCCGGAAGGATTCTGTGACCTACAAACCTTTCGACAGTGTCAAAACCGAGGTCACCGAAATGTATCTGCGCCAGCGTCTCGAAAAGGCAATGCGCGAATTCATTCCGAACCTCCAGGAGCGGTACAGCATGAAATTGGTCGCCCCGGTTCGCCCCGATCCGGTGGAAGATTCCCTTAAAAACTTTTGGCAAAAGAATTCCGACCGTTGGAGCAGCCAGCCGGTCTATCGCCTGATCGCCTTGGGCTCCAAGGATTCCGCCAAGCTCGCGAAGGCATTGGTGGGAATCAAGGATTTGGCTAGCTTCAAGAAGCTCGCCGCCAAATTCCCAGTTGGGACCCCGATCGCTCCCGAAGGCGTTTTGGGGCGCGTCAAGAATCAATTCGCCCTTCCCTATGGAATCGGCATGGTTCCCGCCTTGTTCCCCCTTCTGGATGCCAGCCAAGCCGGAACGCTTCTGCCCGTGCTCAAGGCCAACGACACCTTGTTCCTGGCTTCTTGGTTAGAGACCAAGGAACCCGCCACCGTAAAGCCCTACGAGACCGTCAAGGCCGACGTCCGTTCCACTTGGATGGAATCCCATCCCTGGACTCCAGCTCCCACCGCAGTGCTCGCCACCTGGGACAAGGGCACCTTGTTCACCCGCGCCGATGTGGATTTCATCTCGGAAGAAGTTCCGGCCCAGATGCGCCACCAGTTCCCCGCCGAACGCGTGCTTGAGTTCATGGTCAATTGGAAGCTTTCGGGACGATACGCCCGAGAGGTCCACTTGGACGCACGTCCGGAAATCCAATCGGCGATCAACGACAACGAAAAAATCTTTTGGGCCCAGGAATGGCGCCAGACCCCCCAAGCGGCCATGTTCCTGGTGGACAAAGTCAAAGCCGACTCGACGTTGACCTTCTGGAAGGACAGCCTGTTCCGGAAATTGCCGATCGATTCGGGCAACGGAGCCAACCGCGATGGAGCCCGCCTTTCGATGCTCGGCGCCTCCACCCTCCACGACACCTACTTGGTCGATGTGGACAAATATCGTCAGGATTCCACCGTCCTTCCCTACGATTCCGTTCGCTCGCGAATCTATGCAGAAATGCGCCCAACCCTGGATGACCAAGGTCGCAATCGCATCGATTCGGTTCTCAAAGCGCGTTACGGCTTCAAGCTCGAACCCACTGCTCCCCAAGCCCCCACCGCTTTGCCCTACCAGGTCGCTTTCGACTCGGCTCGCGCCGCCCATGACCGTCGGTCGCTTGAGGAAGCGGATGTTCTCTATCGTCAAGTCGAAAAGAACTCCTCGGCACCGGACTCCGTGCGCGCCCAGGCCCTTTTCCAACTCGGACAGCTTTACGGAGAACAGCAGAATTACCCCAAGAGCCTGACTTCGTACCGGTCCGTCTTGATTCGCTTCCCGAAATCGAATGAGGCCTACAAGGCCCAGTTCATGATCGCCTTCACCTACAGCGAGTATTTGAAGAACGAAAAGGCGGCCTTGCTCGAATACGGCAAGATGCTGGCCAACTATCCCAAGAGCGATCTCTCCGACGATGCCGATTGGATGATTCGCAACATCAAATCGGGGGGTGCCTTGATGCCCAAGTTTGATGATTCGGCCTTTGTCGCCGATTCGATGCGTCGCGCCGATTCGCTCAAAAAGGTGACCCCGGTGACCAACGCCGCGAAACCGACTCCGGCCAAGGTGGACACGGTGAAAGCCAAAACCAATCCAGCCAAGCCCGTCGTTCCCGCAGCCAAGACGGAATCCGCCAAGCCCACCCCAGTGGGAACGGCCGCTTCCAAACCGACGGTCGCGGTGAAGGATAGCACCAAAGCCAAAATCTCGCCTGTTGCTGCACCGAAGCTAGATACAGCCAAAAAGGCTGGCGCCAAGAAGTGAAATCGTCCCTTCCGGGAGCTTCCCGAACTGGGCGGACCATCGTGTTCGTCCTCCTGGGTCTGATCCTGGGAGGATTCATCGGCGAAGTTTTGGCGGTAGGAAGCGCTCATCTGGGCGAAGTCCTGGGCGCTGGCCGAGAAAACGTCGTCTATTTGTTGCTGTCCAAGTTCATGGCCATCGATGCGGGTTTTGGCCTACCTCCCTCGTCGGAATTTGTGATCGATTTGTTCATCATCAAGATCCGGCTTGGATTTGCCTTCAAACTGAACATCGGATGCCTGCCAGGACTGCTCCTGTCCCTCTATCTCGAAAAGTGGTCGCGCTAAAGGCCTTCGGTCTCAAGCGGCGTTCCACCGGAGAAACTCTTTCATGCCAGCCTTGACCCTTGCCGAAACCAAACGTCGACTCGACGGAGGCGAATCCTGCGAATCGCTGGCCGAGAAGGCGATTGGGTGTGCCGAACATTCCAAGCTCGGTGCCTTTGTCTCTATTGACCGGGAAGGGGCACTGGAGCGGGCGCGAGCCATCGACCTGCGCCTGCGCGCCGGAGAGCGTGTTGGCGCTTTGGCGGGCGTCCCCGTGGCGATCAAAGACAATCTTTGTACCAAAGGACTGCGCACCACTTGTGGGTCGCGGATTTTAGAATCCTTCACCCCGCCCTATTCGGCGACCGTCGTCGATCGTTTGGAAGCCGAAGGGGCTGTGATCATCGGCAAAACCGCCATGGATGAATTTGCCATGGGCTCCACCTCCGAATCCAACGCGTTTGGCGTCGTTCGCAACCCCGTCGATCCCGAGCGAGTTCCGGGCGGATCTTCGGGCGGTTCCGCCGTTTGCGTTGCCGAAGGAATCGTTCCGGTTTCGTTGGGTTCGGACACTGGCGGATCGATTCGCCAACCCGCAAGCTTTTGCGGCGTCGTGGGGTTCAAGCCCACTTATGGCCGAGTTTCGCGCTACGGTCTGGTCGCCTACGCTTCATCTCTTGACCAGATTGGTCCCTTCTCGCAAACGGTGGAAGACACCGCCTTGATGATGAACATCATATCCGGCCACGACGGGCGCGACAACACGAGTTCGACCCGCGACGTTCCGGATTATCTCCAAAACTTGGGGGACGGCGTCAAAGGATTGAGGATTGGGATTCCAGAGGAATATTGGGGAGAAGGACTGGAACCAGCGGTCCGGACCTCTTTGGACGAATCGGTGCGGCATTTGGCCGACCAAGGGGCCATCCTTGTCCCGGTCAAGCTGCCCTCGACGCGGTTTGCCATTTCTGCCTATTACATCATCGCCATGGCCGAAGCCAGCTCGAACTTGAGCCGGTACGATGGCGTGCGGTATTCCAGCCGTGCCAAGGACCCCAAGTCCTTGTTGGACATGTACAGCCGCACCCGCAGCGAACTGTTCGGCGAAGAGGTCAAGCGCCGCATTCTGATCGGAACGTTTGTGTTGTCCGCCGGGTATTACGACGCCTACTACGCCAAGGCCCAGCGGGTCCGCGAAGTCATCCGTCGTGAATTCGAACAGGCCTTTGCCCACTGCGACGTCTTGGCCACTCCCACCGCCCCCACCACGGCTTGGAAGTTGGGGGAGAAAATCGACGACCCGCTGGCGATGTACCTCTCCGACATCGACACCATCGCAGTAAACCTGGCGGGCTTGCCCGGACTGGTCGTTCCGGTGGAACCCGCCGGTGGACTGCCGGTGGGATTGCAACTGATTGGCCCGGCCTTTTCCGAGGCTCTGTTGCTGAAAACAGGCTGTGCCGTCGAGCGCCGAGGGCATCTCTGAGATGCTTTTGAGGTCGGTTCTTGCCTTGGTCATCGGGCTGTCCATGATGGCCCAAGCGAGAACCAAGCCCAAAGGCAAGACCTCGGCCCCGTCGAAGAAATCCAAAAAGGCCAGGAAAGCTCGGCACCACGTGTCCCGTGACAAGATCCGTGAGAAGTCGCTTTCGGCCTGGCCCTCGAAATCGGAAACCGACACGCGCCTCGCCAAATTCGGGGTCCCTGAATTGGATCGTTTGTTGTTGGAACACCCGCCACTGGGCGCTCCGGTGGCCGATGACCCAGCCTCCAATCCTTCCCCAGCAAGTGAGGGGCATCGGGCCATGGCCTTCGATCCTCGCGACCAGGGCATTGCTTCGGTGGCATTCTCGACTTCCGAGGCGACCCCACTGACCAAACTCAGACAGGTCGCCGAACCGTATTTGGGTTCGCCCTACCGCAAAGGGGGCACCTCTCCAGATGGTTTTGATTGCTCCGGATTCGTTTTGACCGTCCTCCACGCCTTTGGTCAAAATTTGTCCGGGCGATCTTCGCCCGAGTTTTGCAAACAAGGGACCGTGATCGACAAGGATCATCTCCAGACCGGAGACCTTTTGTATTTCGCCGACCATCGACGGTCGATTGGCCATGTCGGGATTTATCTCGCCGAAGGAAAATTCGTCCACGCCAGTGTGGGGGCGGGGGTGATCGTGTCCGAACTCACCGAGCCCTATTACCGCACCAAATTCAAGGCCGCACGCCGTCTCGAATCGTTCGCCCAGACCTTGAGCTCAACCGAAGGTCTTTCCCAGACCCCCTGACCTTAGGCCTGCCCCAAACCGACCGTGGCGTCCTGTACTTCATCCCCAGACTCTTCGGGAGCTTTGCGAAGCAAAGCGAGCCGAGTAGCAGTTTACAGGTCGAAGCCCAATACCCCTCTTCCAATCGACGCACCAAGTCTTTGACCTGTACTTCATCCCCAGACTCTTCGGGAGCTTTGCGAAGCAAAGCGAGCCGAGTAGCAGTTTACAGGTCGAAGCCCAATACCCCTCTTCCAGGCGACGCACCAAGTCTTCGACCTGTACTTCATCCCCAGACTCTTCGGGAGCTTTGCGAAGCAAAGCGAGCCGAGTAGCAGTTTACAGGTCGAAGCTCAATAACCCTCTTCCAATCGACGAACCAGGTCTTCGACCTGTACTTCATCCCCAGACTCTTCGGGAGCTTTGCGAAGCAAAGCGAGCCGAGTAGCAGTTTACAGGTCGAAGCTCAATAACCCTCTTCCAATCGACG
>CAIKAA010000527.1 GCA_903825275.1 uncultured Fibrobacterota bacterium
CACTCAGGGAACGGCGAATGGAGCCAAATCCCAAGGTGGTGGCCCGTAAGTCGCGCCCCCTTGGGTGCCAGAGTCCAGAGGGCCGGCACAGGCCCTTTGGTCCCGACTGCTACGGCATTACGAATCCGGCAGGGCACCTTTAGGTGCCAGGGGGGTCACGGGGGCAGCGGGATGAGCGGCCCCCGTGCAAAACCGTTTTCAAAAACACATAGCCCGTCCGTGAGGACAAAAACTCTTCCGTTAGGAGGCAATCCTCCCGCAAGCCTCCGCAAACTGCTCCGCGGAAATCCGCCCCTGCGCGTGCAATGCCTGTAATTTTTCCCGTGCTCTCACAGGAGCCAAGTCACCATCCGACACCGATTCCAAGAGCAGGCTGATCAATCCCCTTGCCTCGCCCTCGGATAATCCCTCTGCTTTTCCTTTAGCCTCACCTTCAGCCAAGCCCTTGGCCTCTCCCTCTGCCCTGGCATCATTCTCCCGCTCCCGGATATACACAGTCAAATCGAGGTAATCTTTCATGCTCTCTTCGTATCCGGGCAGTTCGTCCTTGGTGAGAGCCCCTTCGCGCAACGTCTCGATTCCCTTTTCAAACACTGGCTCTCGCAGGATCTCGGGCAGGACATCGAACGTTTCGAGGTTCTTCAGGAAGTAGCACCACTTGTCAAAATGTGTCTCAAGCTCGGAAGCAATCTTCTTGAAGGCGGGCATCTGCACGAAACGAAAATGCAGTTTGTCCGAAAAGCTCTCGCCATCCTGATCGCGCAACTGGACTTGGCGCAGGAGCTTGGCCACCTCTTCACTTTCGTCATACAGAAAATCAAGCACCGCAACGAAATACACCGGCTGCAACCGAAAATTCCAATCGCCCACCACAGCCTGATCCTTGATCGGGAACGTGGCATAGAACAGGGCTCGGTCCTTGAAATGGTGGAACTTGGCCTTCTGCATTTCCACAATGAAATGCTCGCCAGATTCTGACAAACAGCGGATGTCGAAGAAAGCCTTGCGTTCAAAAGAGGTCGCAGGCAAGTTCTCGGTCGAGCGAAATTCCAGATCGGCGATCGTATGTTCTGGAAGAACCAGGCAATTCAGGAAATCGATCAACAACGACTTGTTTGCCAGGGAACCAAACAGGCGTTTGAACCCGAAGTCTGTATATGGGTTGATGTAACGTGGCATGGATGCCTCCTGAGGTCCCGATTATTGTAAAACTAATCTTTGGCAGGAATTCAGAACGCTTCATCGCGCCAACTATCACGACTCGCTCGGACTGAAGTCCTCGCAAGGCTCCCTTCTACTACGTTTGTATGTAGAGGTTGCTCCCAACCGCCCTTTGGGCGGTAGACACATGCGAAGGCTGGTGGGTAAGCGAAGCGATGCGATGCGGTGAGCGAAGCCGACCGCCTACCGGTTCGCTCCAACTGTTCGCCGTAGTCCTGCCATTCCGACATGGCCCGACGGAACCTGTGCTGAGCCTGACGAAGCAATTGGCCATGGTGCGCCGCCCGATGTAGGTGCGGTGCGGAAGGATGTAGGCTCCCAGGAACGGAAAGCCATGGGAGGCCGGTTGGAGTTGAATCTTGCGGGGGTGGCGCATCCCCCCAAACTCGCGCAAGCCGTGAGGGAGATTGCGGGGGAGATCGCGGCGATGTATGGGGGCTGATCCTGCTCAATCGAGTTCGGTAACCTGATTTTTCACAAAATTCACCAAAATGCGTATATTCACTCTGTGGTAAAATCAGTTAAATCAGTGAATTTTAAGGATCCGCTGGGACCGATCAAAAAGGTCTTTGGGGATCTTCTTGAGCAGATCCAGGTCCGATGGAGTCTGGAACGGGATGAGTTGCGTCAGACGGAGGATTTCGTTGTGGAGGGCACCAGGATCCTGATGGCCTATCAACCCAACGTGCGACCGGCAGATGTTCCCGGCATGGCCTACCGACTGAAGGAGCGAATCCCTCTTCAAGGCAAACCTGTCTATGGAGTGATTGCCGCCAACTTTCTCTCCGATGCCTCTCGTGATCGCATCCATGCCGAAGGATTCGGTTCGCTGGATGTTAGTGGCAACTGCAGCCTTCGCTTCGCGGGGGTCATGATCGAAGTTAGAGGCAAGCCAAACCTGTTTCGAGTGACAAAAGAAACCAATTCGCTTTTCACACCCAAAGCTCAGCGGGTCCTGCGTGCTCTTGTTTCCCCGCCACTGCGGTCATGGACGGGTGCCGAACTGGCAAACACCTGTGGGATCAGCCCAGGTTGGGTTACAGCGGTTCGCAAGGCCCTGTTCGCCCAGGAATGGGCCAAAGGGGATCGCACGAGCATTCGCGTCACTCAACCTCAAGAGATTCTTCAGGCGTGGGCGTTGGAGGATCGGTGGAGGCAACGCACGATAGTCCACGAATTTGCATCCCTCCTTTCTCGGGATGAACTGATCAAGGAGCTGGCCCGCGAGTTTCCCGCAGGCACTCTGGCGTTCACACGTTGGGCTGCAGCATCGCTGCGACGACCGGTTACGGAAACGAACCTTGTCACGGCGTACCTTCTTGAAATGCCGAGTTCCGATTTTGTCAGGAAGACACTGATGGCCCGTCCCGTTGAACACAACGGCAATCTGCAACTGGTCCAACCCAACGATCCGGGTGTCTTTCTCGCGGTGCAAAAGGTCGATGGTCTTCCTTTGGTGTGCGACGCCCAGATCTGGCTTGATCTTCAATCGGCGGGGAATCGAGCGGAAGAACAGGCCAAGGCGTTGTGGGAGTGGGAAGGGTTCGGGGGGTGGAAGCAATGAAGTACAGCAACCATGCGGACTATCCGCCCAGAGCGAATGATCGTGCACTGAGCCTGCTTTTGACTCTATGGCCATCCATGCCAGAATCTGTCAAGGATGATCTGGTCCTGGTAGGCGGGCTCGCGGTGCATTTGCTAACGCGTCAAGAACGGAATCCCTTCGGGCCACCGAGTGTCACCTTGGACGTTGATCTGGGAATCGCCCTCGGTGCCAGCACAGGAGTTTACGAGACGGTTGCGCAGACGTTGCGAGGCATCGGATTTCGCGCTTTGGACGGACGGCTTGTTCGTAACATGGACGAATTGGAGATCGTGGTCGATTTTCTCGTCGAAGGCCCGACCGGTGCCGGTCGGATGGTGGATGATATTCGCGCCACAGCTTTTCCTGGGATACAGAGAGCCTTGGAGACCAAAGAGCTACATCTGATCGAAGGGCGCGACGCTTATGGAGTCGACCAATCCATCCGGATCCCGGTGGTTGGACTCGGGCCACTCCTGGTTCTCAAACTCAACGCATTTTCCAGTCGCCGCCAACCAAAAGACGCCTTCGATTTTCTGACCCTGGCAGTGATCCACCACAAAAGGGCAGGTCTGGGACTAGCACAAGAACGTTCCGTGAACCCAGGATTCTCTGTTGCCATTCGTTGCCTTGAAGAGTTTTTCCTGGCTGCCGATAAAGATGGGCCACGGCGAGCCTTGGCGTTTCGAAGCGGAATGCAGGCACCCCTCCTCGAGGAAGATCGCGAAACCCTGGAGGTCATGGCTACGGTCGGTCAGTTTTTGTTCGATGATGTGAATGGGATGGCCTCGGAGGAGGGTTGACGGATCCCCCTACACTGAATGTAGTGGAACCAGCGCATGCGTTTCTTCGAGAGCACCGAAGGCACCAAGGACGCAGATTGATGGATTCTGTCGTTCAGCTACCCTACGGATCCTCCTCTTTTCACTAGTCCTGAAGTCCTCCGATCCTATTGACACCCGCCGAATGGTTTCGGCGTTACCGTGAAAACATCCACATCATTGTAGATGCTGGAATACTGCCAGGGGTCAGCGGCCGTTGCGATCGCATCCTCAACAACCGAAGGATCTACCGCATAATCAATTGGAGGCCTACCCATTTTGTCCACGGCGTTCATGTCCGCGCCGAGTCGGACAAGCATCTGAATCAGAAGCGGAAAGCCATTTTCGCACGCCAAATGAATTGGGGTTCGATCCATATCGTCTTTTACATGTACATCAGCGCCATGGGTGATTAAACATTTAACGACCATCAATTCTCCTTCCTCAGCGGCAAAATGGATTGGCCGTTTTCCCTTGTGATCAAGTGTGTTTATAAGGGTGCCATTTCCAACTAACCAATCAATGCATTTATAATTTCCGCTTTCGG
>CAIKAA010000528.1 GCA_903825275.1 uncultured Fibrobacterota bacterium
CACCGCCGGCTCGATAAAGCATCAAAGACGTCCGCTAAGGCAACGATTCGACCCACCATGGGGATATTTCTTCCCTTGAGCTTCCTGGGGTAACCTGTCCCGTCGAATTTTTCGTGATGAGTGAGCGCGACAATTGCCGCCTGTCTTACCACGGGAACATTCGAATCTTTCAAGATGTGGGCACCGATGATGGCGTGTGTTTCCATCATGGTGCGTTCGCCATTGTCCAAGGGACCGGGTTTTTGCAAGATGTTGTCGGGAATGCCAATTTTCCCCACGTCGTGCATTGGGCTCGACGCGTAGATGGAAATGACGTCTTCCTTCGGTAGACCGTACTCCTTGGCGATGATCCGCGAGTAGTGGCTCATCCGCTTGATATGGTTGGACGTTTCCTTGTCCCGGTATTCTGCTGCCGTGGATAGTCTAAAAAGGGTCTCTTGGTGAGCTTTGTGAAGTTCATCATCCAACTGCGCATTGACGATCGACACGCCCGCCTGTGAGGCAAAGGCCTGGATCAACAATTCGGCATCGGAGTCGAAGGGAATCACTTTTCCGTTCTCCAAGGCGTTGACCAACTGCAACACCCCCACGCACTGGCCCATGCGATCGTGCATGGGCACGGTCAAGATGGAATGAGTGTCGTAGGCCGCCTTTTGGTCGAAGGCTTTGTTGTGGCGGAATTGAGTCCCAGGAGGAAGATCTTGGATGTCTGGGAAATTCAGAATTTTTCCGGTGAGGGCGCAATATCCCGCCATGCTTGACGTGGAGATCGGCACCGAGTGGCGTTCAAAGACGATGGACATTCCACCCTTGCCAATGCGACGTTCCAAGGTCCGATTGAGGGCGATGTGGAAATCCAGGAAGTCGCCACGCTTCAGATAGAGGGTCGCTCCATCGGCACCAGAAAAATCCATCCCCTCCTGTAAAATGCGCTCCAGCAAGTCATCGAGATCTCGAATACTCGAAATGGCTGCTCCGACACGGACCAAGGCCGCCAATTTTTCATGCAAATGGATGGAACTCATCTGAATGAGATGTTAACACAGAATGCCGCCCTACGGCAACGTTACCTGAGGAATAATTCTATAGATATGCCGTTGGCGCATAACGAATATGCTTTGGTATGTGTTGCTGAGATCAGATGGATGCCGTTATCTTAAATCTGAGCCCACGGAACGATCTGGAGACCAATTCTTGGATCGAGGTTTTTGGGCTTCTACAGAAGGAAAGCAGAACCATCATGGCACAGACTCTCTACGACAAGGTGTTCGACGCGCACGTGGTCCGCAAATTGACTTCAGGGCAGTACCAGCTGTTCATCGGATTGCATTTGATCCACGAAGTCACCAGTCCACAAGCCTTCGAGATGCTGCGAGATCGGAACCTAGCCGTATCGTTTCCTGAACGCACCGTCGCTACGGTGGATCACATCGTCCCGACGGAAAACCAGAGTCGGCCGTACCAGGATGATTTGGCCGAACAGATGTTGTGTGCCATCGAGACCAACTGCAAACAGTTTGGCATCCGGCTCTACCAACCCGGATCCGGGAAGCAAGGCGTTGTTCACATCATGGCGCCCGAGCAAGGTTTGACCCAGCCCGGAATGACCGTTGCCTGTGGTGACAGCCACACCGCCACCCATGGAGCTTTTGGAGCCATTGCTTTTGGAATTGGTACGAGCCAAGTGCGGGATGTGTTGGCCACCCAGACCTTGTCGATGGGGCGATTGAAGGTACGCCGCATCGAAGTGAACGGAAAATTGAATCCGGGAGTGTATGCCAAGGATGTCATCCTGTACATCCTGCGGAAGTTGACAGCCAAAGGTGGCGTTGGCTTCGCTTACGAGTTCGCCGGGAGCGCGATCCAATCCATGAGCATGGAAGAGCGCATGACCGTCTGCAACATGGCGATCGAAGGAGGAGCCCGTTGCGGTTATATCAACCCCGACCAAGTCACGTTTGACTATTTGAAAGGCCGTCCAGAAGCTCCGACGGGTGTTGCTTGGGAAAAGGCTCTGGAATGGTGGCAGTCGGTGGCTTCGGATCAAGATGCCGTGTACGCCGATGTGGTCAAGTACGAAGCAGCCGACATCGAACCGACCGTGACCTGGGGCATCTCGCCCGACCAATCCGTGGGAGTCGGAGAAGCCATTCCGGCCAGTGAGAGCTTTGGGGTTTCGGAGCGACCGAACATCCTGGAGGCCTACGAGTACATGGGCGTGTTGCCCGGTCAGCCAATCCTGGGGACCAAGGTGGATGTGGTGTTCATCGGGTCTTGCACCAATGGACGGATTTCCGATTTGCGCGAAGCGGCTCGCGTGGCCCAATTGCACGGAGGCAAGGTTCCGACGGGCATCAAAGCCTTTGTCGTTCCTGGGTCGGAAATTGTCAAGAAAGAGGCGGAAGCCGAAGGTTTGGACAAAATCTTTTTGGCTCATGGCTTCGAATGGCGCCAGGCCGGTTGTTCGATGTGCTTGGCCATGAATCCGGACAAATTGGTGGGACGACAGATTTCGGCAAGTACCTCCAACCGCAACTTCAAGGGCCGCCAAGGCTCGCCTTCGGGACGAACTCTGTTGCTGAGTCCAGCCATGGCCGCCGTAGCGGCCTTGGAAGGCAAGATCACGGATGTTCGAACCGTCTTCATGAAGGAAGGAGTTTAACCCATGAGCGAGATCAAACAAATCAGCGGCACCGCAGTGCCTGTTCGCGGCAATGACATCGACACCGACCGCATCATTCCGGCGCGATTTCTTCGCTGCGTGAGTTTTGAAGGATTGGGTGCCCACGCTTTTGAAGACGATCGCGCCCAGGATGCGGCCAAGGGCAAGACCCATCCGTTCGATGACGCACGCTTCGCGGGTTCCCAGGTGCTGGTGGCCAACTCGAACTTCGGTTGCGGGAGCTCGCGGGAGCACGCCCCCCAGGCGATCTACCGGTGGGGAGTCCGCGCCATTGTGGCCGTGAGCTACTCGGAGATTTTTTACGGCAACACCGTGGCCATGGGTTTGCCTTGCGTACACGTGAGCGCGGTGGATGCCGACACCATCCAGACCCTTATCGAAGCCGACCCCAAAGTTCTGGTGACCGTGGACATCGCAGCCAACTCGGTGACCGTGGGGGGGGGCGTCGTTCGCGGCCACGATCCCCGCAGGACCGCGCCAGCAGTTTCTCACCGGTGGCTGGGACGCGACTTCTGAACTGCTCGCCGATTTCGCCGAGATCCGCAAGGTGGCGGCGCGGTTGCCCTACGTAAACGCCTTCGCGTGATGCGGTGTACGGTCTAGACGCGCCCGTACACCCCACAGCTGGGGTCCGGGGGCGAAGCCC
>CAIKAA010000529.1 GCA_903825275.1 uncultured Fibrobacterota bacterium
ACGCCAAGCTGGTCGAGAAGATCGCCGAAAAACGCGGGGAGCGCGAGGCCTACATCCGGCTGGTGGTGGATCCGCTGGAAAGGCGCATGGCGGAAGCGAACCTGTCGTGCGAGATCAACGGTCGCCCCAAGCACCTGTACAGCATATGGCGCAAAATGCGCGAAAAAGGCGTGAGCGAGCTCGACAACATCCATGACCTCAATGCCGTGCGGGTCCTGGTGGACTCGGTGGCCCACTGCTACGAAGCCCTGGGCTATGTCCACGGCCTCTGGGCGCCCATCGCGGGCCGCTTCAAGGACTACATCGCGGTTCCCAAGTCGAACCTGTACCAATCGCTCCACACCACCGTGATGGGCCCCGAGGGACGGGGCGTCGAGGTGCAAATCCGCACCTCGACGATGGATCGGATCGCCAACGAAGGGATCGCCGCCCATTGGGCCTACAAGCAGGGAATGTCGGCCCCCGACCGGGTGAAGCAGGAAAACCGCTGGCTGGAACAAATTTTGGCGATCCAGCAAGAAAGCCGCGACGGCCGCGAATTCATGGAAATGGTCCAAGGCGAGCTTTCCAGTCAGGAAATCTTCGTCTACACGCCTCGTGGCGACCTTGTCCAACTCCCCAAAGGCGCGACGGCAATCGATTTTGCCTTTGAAATCCACACCGGTTTGGGCCTCCACTGCGCCGGGGCGCGGGTGGATGGCAACATGGTCCAACTCCACATCCCGCTCAATTCCGGCCAGACGGTCGACATCGTGCGGACCGAGTCGGCCCACCCCACCCGTGATTGGCTGCGGATCGTCAAAACCTCCAAAGCCCGCTCCGGGATCAAGCGCTTTTTAAAACAAACCGAGGCCGAAGCCGATCGAATTTTGGGTCGCGAAGTGTTGACCCGGGAACTCTCGCGTCGCGGCATCACAGGGACCCCTCCCCCCGAGTTGGTCGCCTTGTTGCTGCAAAAATTCGCCTCGGATGATTTGGAGGAATTGCACGCTCGCTTGGGGCGAGGCGACTTTTCCATTTCCCAGCTGACGGCCACCTTGCCGCCCTTGCCTCCCGCACCGCGCAAACAAGGGGTTTTGTCGCGCGTGTTGCGCCGCAAACACGAAACTCCCGCTCGCCAGCACGCGATTTTGGTGGGAGGTCAAAACGGAATTTTGCACCACCGCGCCGGTTGTTGCCAGCCGGTGCCCGGAGAAGATATTCGAGGCTACATCACCCAAGGACGCGGCATCAGCCTGCACACCAACTCCTGTGCCCAAGGCTTGCGCCTGATCGCCCGCGAAGGCCGGGAAGTGGAAGTCCAGTGGGATGAGGATGCCTCCAAATTCGATTGGGAAGTCACCTTGGAGGTGATGGCCCGCGACCGGCCCAATCTATTGCGCGACTTGACGGGTGCGATTTCTTCCAGCAAATCCAACGTCCTGAGGGCCTCGATCTCGACCGTGGGCGATTCGGTTCGCGACCGTTTCCGGGTCGCCGTCCACGATTCCAACCAGCTTCATTCCTGCATCGCAAGTCTGCGCGGAGTTACGGGAGTTTTACATGTCATGCGAACCGGGAGCGTGTCATGAGCCCCCTCGTTTCCCTTTTCGCACTCCTGGTGATTGTGGCGATCCTCCTGGCCGCGAGATGGCTCAAGAATGCCCATCGCGTGGCATCGGTGCAGAGCCACGACGCCTCGTTGGAGCACACTCCCATCGATCCCGACGTGATGGTCGGAGGACTCCAACACATGGCCTTGGCCGATCTATTGCAATTTTTAGCTCAGGGGGGACATTCCGGTTCCTTGCACATTTTTAGCGGTCGACGCTCGGGGATCATCCGGATGGTGCAAGGCCTGGTCGTGCACGCCGAATTTCGCCGCAAACAAGATCTGAAGGCGATGGCCGAATTGCTCAAGCTCGAAATCGGCGACTTCCGTTTCCACTTCGAAACTCCGGGAGACGAACCCGTTCGCGGGCGTGAAGTGGTCGACATTTTGATGTTGTGTCTGGCCGGAAAAGAGGATTTGAAATGAATTCCCACAATGCATCTCCTTTGGTCTACCATCGTTCCCGCCGGGACCACCAATTGCGCATGTTCTTTTCCGGAGCCCAACGGACCCAAAATGGCAAGCCGCTTTGGATGAGGGTTCAAGGCGGTGGTCGCAAGGAAATCGTCGAAGTGTTGAAGGAAGCCATCTACCACGCTCGCGAAGTGGCCCGAAGTCGTCTTCTAGAATGGCCCGACGACCTTGCCGATGCCGGGGATTTGGCCATGTTGGCGTTTCTCGAAGAGCTCAATTCCTGGTTCTCCCTCCTGGATCATCTGGCTCCTGGAGGGGAGGATCCACGCGCAGGACTTTCCCCCCTGATGGAAAATCGGATTCGCCATGGCTTGCGGTTGTTCCACAACAATCGCCACGCCAAAACCAACCCCAACCACCCCTCGAGCGATTTTCTCTAAACTCATCCCATTGAACAACCGGGCGGTGGCCTGGATGGCCTTTGCGCGTTGCTCCAAAGGATTCCCGTTGGAGCCGTTCCCCAGAAGGTGCATCTTTGAGCCCTGATCGGGAGAACTTCATGATTCCCAGTGTTGGTGAACTTCGCGCCCTTTACGAACAGGGCTCAAATCTGGTCCCGGTGTGGACCGAACGCTTGGCGGACACCGAAACACCGGTCTCCGCCTACCTCAAGGTCGCCGCGGGATCTTCCCCCGAGCACGCCTTCCTGTTGGAATCGGTGGAAGGCGGCGAAACCGTCGCCCGCTATTCCTTCCTGGGACGCGATCCGTGGATGGTGTTCCGGTCGCGTGACGGAAAATGGCATTTGGACTCTCCCGAGGGAAAGCAGGAAGGCTCGAACCATCCCCTCGAGGCCTTGCGGCAAATTCTGTCAAAAATCAACGTGCACCAACCCGAAGGCCTGCCGCCTTTGGCGGGGGCGGTGGGATTTGCCGCCTACGACAGCGTCCGGCTGGTGGAAACCCTTCCCGACACCTGCGAAAACGACTTGGGGATGGACGACTTGCGCTTTGGGTTTTACGACTGCGGCGTGGTTTTTGACAACCGTCGCCACCGGATGATGGTGTGGTCGTTCGCCGACCTGCGCAAGGACTGTCCTGAAGACGCCCTGGAAAAGGCGTTGGCGCGAATCCGGGTGTTGGAGGATAAACTCGATGCACCGCTGGTCAGTTCCCGGTTGGACGTGATCAGCGAACCGTCGGAAGTGAAGTCCAACTTCACCAAGGAAGGGTATCTGGCTGCGGTCGGCCAGTGCAAGGAATACATCAAGGCCGGGGACGCGTTCCAAATCGTCCTTTCCCAAAGACTCTCCTGCCAGCCAGGCTGTTCGGCACTGGATATTTACCGGATGTTGCGGGGCATCAACCCTTCCCCCTACATGTTCTTCCTCAAGTTTGGCGACACCGAAGTGGCCGGCGCAAGCCCCGAAGTGTTGGTGCGCGTCCAGGGCGGCGAGGTGGAAGTCCGCCCCATCGCGGGAACCCGCCCGCGCGGCAAGACTCCCCAAAAAGATCTGGAGCTGGAAAAGGAACTTTTGGCCGACCCCAAGGAATTGGCCGAACATTTGATGTTGGTCGACCTGGGTCGCAACGATGTGGGCCGGGTCGCCGAATACGGATCGGTTTCGCCCAAGGACTTGTTCGTGATCGAGCGCTACAGCCATGTGATGCACATCGTGAGCTCGGTGCATGGCAAATTGGCCAAAGGCAAGGACTCGATCGACGCCTTGATGAGCGGCTTTCCTGCCGGCACTCTCTCGGGGGCCCCCAAGATCCGGGCGATGGAAATCATCGACCAACTGGAACCAACTCGGCGCGGTCTGTACGGCGGAGCCGTGTGCTACTTCGATTTCGCCGGCAACTTGGAAAGCTGCATCGTGATCCGCACCGTGGTGGTGCGCGACGGATGGGCCCACGTTCAGGCCGGGGCGGGAATCGTCCACGACTCCGATCCCGAAAGCGAATACAACGAGACTCTCCACAAGGCCAGCGCAGTGGTGCAAGCCATCCGCGCGGCCCACCGGGCCCACGGCGAACTTGGATCCATCGAAGCCTCCCTCGTCGAGGAAAAGTCATGATTTTGATCATCGACAATTACGACAGCTTTACCTTCAACCTGGTCCAGTATTTTGGCGAGTTGGCAGCCGGCTGCGAAGAAATTCGCGTGGTCCGCAACGACGCCCATACCGTCGAGGAAGCCCTCGCGATGGGGCCGTCCCATATCGTGGTCAGCCCGGGGCCATGCACTCCCTCCGAGGCGGGGATCTCGGTGGACCTAATTGGCAAGTGCCCGGCCTCCATTCCCCTTTTGGGGGTTTGCTTGGGACACCAATCCTTGGGACAGGCCATGGGCGGGATCGTCGAGCGCGCCCCGGCTCCCATGCACGGCAAGGTTTCCGAAATCCGCCACGACAAGTCGAGGTTGTTCGCCGGACTTCCCGACCCCTTCGAGGCCACCCGCTACCATTCCTTGATCGTGCGCAAAGAGGGGCTACCCGCCTGCCTTCGCGCCACGGCCTGGACCGTCGATGGCCTGATCATGGGTTTGGAACATGTGGAGCGGCCCTTGTTCGGGGTCCAATTCCACCCCGAAAGCATCCGGACCACCCACGGCAAACAAATTTTGGCCAACTTCCTCGCTGTCCAGGGAGTTTGACATGACCCTTCAGGATGCCCTCAACCGAGTCATTGAAAACCACGATCTTTCCCAAGACGAAGCCGCCGAGATCGCTGGAGTGTTGATGCGCGGCGAAGCCACCCAGGCCCAAATTGGCGGCTTTTTGGTGGCCTTGCGGATGAAGGGCGAGACGGTCGACGAGATCGCGGGCTTTGTGCGAGCCATGCGGGAAAACGCCATCCGCTGCCCGGTGACCATTCCCGTCATCGACATCGTGGGAACCGGTGGCGACCATTCGGGGACCTTCAACATTTCCACCACCACCGCCTTTGTCGTGGCGGGAGCGGGCGGGGCGGTGGCCAAGCACGGCAACCGAGGCATCTCCTCGCGATCGGGTGCCGCCGACGTCCTGTCCCAACTGGGCGTTTCGCTGGAACTCACGCCCCAACAGGTCGCCTCCTGCGTCGAAACCACCGGTGTCGGATTCTTGTTCGCCCAATCTTTCCACCCGGCCATGCGCCATGTCGGTCCGGCTCGCCGCGAAATGGCCGTGCGGACCGTCTTCAATTTGTTGGGCCCCATGACCAATCCGGCCGGAACCAAACGGCTGGTGATCGGGGTCTTTGCCAAGCGCTGGTGCCGCCCCATGGCCGAAGCGCTGGGAAGACTGGGAACGGAGCGCGCCTGGGTGGTCAACGGATCCGACGGATTGGACGAAATCACCACCACCGGCCCGACCCATGTCGCCGAATGGACAGGGACGGAAATTGTCGAATTCGAAATTTCCCCCACCGATGTGGGCCTGCCGCTGGCAGCCGAGTCCGACCTCAAAGGCGGCGACCCGACCGAGAACGCCGCGATCCTGCGTCAGATTCTGTCTGGCATGGCCGGTCCAAAACGCGACATTGTCGTTTTGAACGCTGCCGCCGCTTTGGTGGTCTGCGGCAAAGCCCCAACCCTTCGTGAAGGCGTGGCCCTCGCACAAACCTCCCTCGACTCGCTGGCGGCTCTGAACGTCTTGGACTCCCTGGTGGCCCTTTGCAAGGAAATGCGACCATGAGCGGAATTCTACAACGCATCGCCACCTCCAAGCGGGTCCAGCTGGAGGCGCGCAAGCGGACCCTTTCGGAAGACGAACTGGAAAAGCTGGCCCTCCTCTCTCCGCTTTCGGGATTCGCTTTGCGCGAAAACCTACGACGCGAGCCAGGCAAGCCGATCAACGTCTTGGCCGAGTGCAAGAAGGCGTCGCCTTCAAAGGGATTGATGATTCCCGATTACGATCCACTCAAGCTGGCCCGACAGTATTTGGCGGGTGGGGCGAGTGCGATTTCGGTGCTCACCGAAACCGAATTCTTTTTGGGAGACGACACCCACCTCCGTTCCGTGACCGGCACCATCCCCCTGCCGGTCCTGCGCAAAGACTTTACCCTGGAGCGTTACCAAATTTTGGAAGCCCGCTGCCTTGGCGCCTCGGCGATCCTGTTGATTGCCGCACTCTTGTCCGACCAGCAACTGATCGACCTGACCCGAGCGGCCTCCGACATGGGGCTGGATACCTTGATCGAGATCCATTCCTGGACCGAACTGGAACCGGCCCTCAAGGCCAACCCTTCCGTGCTGGGCATCAACAACCGGAATTTGGACACGTTTGAAGTCTCCTTGGAAACCACCTTCGAACTGTTGGAGGACATTCCCAAAAGCATGGTGATCATTTCCGAAAGCGGCATCACGAGCCGCGAAGAGACCCAACGTCTGGAAGAAGCGGGAGTGGATGCGATCTTGATTGGCGAAGGAGTGGGAACAACCAAAGACCCCATCGCCAAAATTAGGGAATTGAAGGGTTTGGCCTAACGGATGTCCAGAGCGCTGGGGATCCTGCTGGCGCTAGGCTTGGGCATTTTGGTTCCAC
>CAIKAA010000530.1 GCA_903825275.1 uncultured Fibrobacterota bacterium
CTGAACAGGAGTTCGACATGAAGCCTCTGTGGCACCTGAGTTTTCTCATGGTCTTGGCTGGCGCGTTGCAAGCCCAGACCGCGCCGTCGCCCGATCCCACTTCGGCCTCGCCGACACCCGCTGTAGTCGATCCGACCCCGGCACCCCCCACCGCCGTGGGTCAAAGCCCCTCGCTGCCCATGGATTCGGTCGGCCAACCAAAACCAGCCGCCACCACCCCACCGCCGGTACCCCCCGCACCCGTAGTCTCCAACCCGACGCCTCCCGCCCAACCAAAAGCCTCGCCCTCCAGCTCGGACAAGCCCGCGCCTGCGCCAGAGGCCAAGGCTCCGGCGTCTCCCGCACCCAAAACGTCAGACGCCGCCAATGGTGACGCCAAGCCCGCAGCCCCAGCCGCTGCCGAAGCCCCCAAATCCGACAAGCCCGAGGATGGCAAGGGGAGCGGTGGCGAGGGCTCTGGAGGCTTTGCCTTCCATCCCGGCCTGACATTTGGAACCACCACCATGAACGGCCAGACTTGGACCCGGCTTTCGTTCACTCCCGAAGTCTCCTTCGGAAAGCTGGGCGTCGGATTCAACATCGAACTGTTCCTGGACGAGAAGCAAAGTTTGGCCACGCGCGGTTGGGATTTCGACAACACCCGCAATGGCACCGAAAGCGTGCTTCGCAAAATCGATTACGTGCGTTGGGACAAGCCAGGTGCGACGTTCTACGCCCGATTGGGCACGTTGGAAGGCATTTCCCTGGGCTATGGACTGGTCGCTGCCACCTATGGCAACAAGGACCGTTACCCCGATTACAAGGAGCTTGGCGCCGACGTCCAGCTCAACAACATCACTGGGCTCGGACTTGATTTCGAAACCGTGGTCAACAACCTCCAAGACATCCAAAACGGCGGTCCCTTCACGGCCTTCAAGGCCGGCATTCGCCCCTTCAAGCCAATGGGGATTCCGCTGCTCAATGGCTTGGCCGTCCACGCCGGTGTCGCTTATGACTGGAACCAATACGCTGGTCTACGCGATCAGGACAACGACGGCTGCCCGGATGTGGTGGATGCCGCTCAGAACGATCCGTCGACCTGCGTACGGCTACTCACCCAAAAGGATTTCAAGAATCCTTCGCTGTTTCCTGATACCAACATCTCTTTAGGCCAAGCCAATCGGCAGGCTGACAACATTCAGCGCTCCGAGTCTGATTCAGTCAAACAGAATTATTCCGTTCGCAAGCCCTTCAGTATGGTCTGGCTGGATGCATCCCTTCCGATCATCGAGACTTCGTTTTTTGGGTTGGAACTCCATTCGGCCTTCGCCAAACCTCAAACCCAAGACACGGGCGCGGCTTCTGCCGGATGGGGCGCCATTCCGCTGGGCGCTGGCTCGCACATTGGTCCGATCACCCTCACCGCCGAATACCGGGCCTTCAGCCTTCCCTTCCAGCCCGACTACTTCAATGCCCTCTATGGCAGTGACCGCGCCAAGTCCATGGGCAATTCTGTGATCACCAAGGAAATGGCCATTTACGGCAAATACGACAACCTCGGAAACCCAATACAGACAGGCATGGTCCAAGGATATTTCGCCAGTGCCGGTTGGGATGCCTTTGGCATCTTGAAGCTCAGCGCCGATTACTCGGAAATGTTCCCCTCAAAGTCGGGCGCTGACCATTTGCGTTCGGTCAGTGGATCGGTGGGAATCGGGCCCACGGTCACGGGGCTCTTGAAAGACAAGATCTCGCTGGCCGAGGTCTATTTCCACAAGGATCGCATTGGCTTGGACAAATGGGAAGATGGCGGCTACGAATACCACGATGCCTTTTTCGGTCGCAGCAATTTCACGGTCTACGGGTACCGCGTGGGCTCCAAGATCGCCGGCGGTCTGACCTTGATCATGGATCGCCAGACGACCTTTTCACACGACGCTCATGGAATATTTTCAAGTCAAAACAACATGCGCATCGAGTCGCAGATCGCCTTCTGATCACGGCCCTGATCCGCAATTAAATCTCATAAGGCCCGTCGGAAATTGTCCGGCGGGCTTTTTTGCGCCTATTCGGAATCGGGAACGGTGAAGACGGTGTCCAGCAAATTGGCCGCTTCAAGGGCGGGAACCGGCTTGCTGAACAAAAATCCCTGTCCGTACCGGCAGCCCATGTTGCGCAGCCCCAACAATTGGGCCGGAGTCTCGATGCCTTCAGCCACCGCCTCCATCCCCAAGCTCTTGGCCAATTGGAGGATGGTTTTTACGATGGCGATCCGCTCCGGGGCATCGGCCATGCGCGACACGAAGGAACGGTCGATCTTGAGGGTGTCGAAGGGGAACTGGTGCAGGTAGGAAAGCGAACTGTATCCGGTTCCAAAATCGTCGATGGAAAGCTGGGCGCCCAGATCGTGCAGGGCATGGAGCTTGTCGGTGGCCAAGGTCGAGCTTTCCAAAATGACCGACTCGGTGATTTCGAGCTTGAGGGCCTCGCCGGGAAGTCCGGTGTCAAAAAGTGTCGTGCGGATCTGGTCGACGATGTCGGGCAAGGAAAACTGGCGAACCGAAAGATTTACGGAAACGAACAGGTTTTCGGTGCGGCGATTCTTGTGGCGCCACTCCACGAACTGGCGACAGGCCTCCCGCAAGACATAGCGCCCGATTTCGACGATCAGGCCGGTTTCTTCGGCAAGCGGGATGAACACCGCGGGATTCACGATTCCTTTGTCGGGATTTTGCCAGCGTACCAAGGCCTCGAACCCCGCGACAGTTCCTGTCGAGAGCTCCAAAATCGGCTGGTAATAAACGCGAAATTCTTCCCGCTCCACGGCGCGGCGCAGGCTGGTTTCCAGCTGCAGGTGGGCGGCGGCGAATTCGTGCATTCCCTGGTTGAACACGACATGGCGACCCTTGCCCTGCGATTTGGCCCGGTACATGGCCGTTTCGGCGTCGCGCAGCAAATCGTCGGGATGGTCCTGCAGCCTCTCGGACACCGCGATCCCAATGGAAAGCGAGACGAAGACTTCTTGGCTTCGCACCCGGATTGGCTGGGACAACCGCTGCACGATCCGCTCGGCCATGCGCGGGAACACGTTCAGGTCCTGGTAGCCTTCCATCAAGATGGCGAATTCATCGCCGCCCAAGCGCGCCAAGGTGTCGCGGGCGTGCAGGCTGTCTTCCAAAGCTCGTCCCACGGCCAAGATCAGTTCATCTCCGGCTTCGTGCCCCAGACTGTCGTTGATCAGCTTGAACCGGTCGATGTCCAAGTGCAAGACTCCCACGTATTGGCCGTTGGCCGACTTCTGGGAGCGCTGGATGGCGCGGCGCAACCGGTCCAGGAACAGGGCGCGGTTGGGGAAACCGGTCAAGGAGTCGTAAAGCGCTCCCTGCATCAATTGTTCTTCGGCGCGTTTGCGGGAGGTGATGTCCTCCATCGATCCGGCCATGCGGTCTGGCTTGCCGTCGTCGCCTTTGCGAAGCATCCCGCGTGAAAGCACCCACCGGTAGGCGCCATCGCTGTGCAAAATACGGAATTCGCATTCGAAATGCGGAACCTGTCCCGACAGATGCGAGGCGATTTCCTGGCGCAACAGGTCGGAGTCGCGAGGATGGACGCGTTCAAACCACTCCTCGGGAAGACCGCGAAGGTCCGACTCATTCATTCCCATGATCTGGATCCAGCGAGGGCTGTAGAACATGCGTTGCTCGCGCAAATCCCATTCCCAAAGACCGCCGTTGGAACCGGATGCGGCCAAGGCATAGCGTTCTTCCGAACGACGCAGGGCATCCTGGGTCCGGCGACGCTTGGTGATGTCCTCCACGGTGCCTTCGTAGAAGAGGGTTTTTCCGTTGGAAGCACGCACTGCATGGGCGTTTTCGCTCACCCAAATCTCGCTGCCGTCGCGTCGCTTGACCTCGGATTCAAAATCCTTGATGGACCCTTCGCGTTCCACCTGTTCGCGGAATTGTCGACACGAGGCCGCATCCGCATAGACATCTAGCGAGATGTCCTTCACCGAATGGAGGAGTTGCATCGAGGTTTCGTACCCCAAGATTCGGGCCAGAGCGGGATTGGCGGACAAAAATCGGCCATCCGTTCCCAGCTGATAAATGCCCTCGACGGCGTTCTCAAAAATCCCGCGATACTTCTCTTCGGCGAAACGCAAGGCCTCTTCGGCGATCTTGAACCGCGTTACGTCCTGGGCTTGCAACAGAATACCGTTCAGCTCTCCCTCGCCAAGGCTTGTGAGGACGGCTTCTACGTTCAGCCAAGTTCCCTGGGCGTGTTTGAGCCGGAACTCGCATCGAATGACGCTCCCGGGATAGGGGGCCACATAGGCGACTTGCTTGACCACCTCGGGGAGGTCATCGGGGTGGAGCAAATCGACCAGGCGCAACGTCTCGACAGATTCGGGCGAATACCCCAGCTTCTTTTCGAAGACCACACCAACGTCTTTGATCCTCCCCTCGGCATCGAGAAGAACCCAGATCTCTGAGGTTCCCTGGAGAACC
>CAIKAA010000531.1 GCA_903825275.1 uncultured Fibrobacterota bacterium
CAACAACAAACAACGGCCGCCCGGTCGCAGGGGATTGTGGACACCTTGCGATTCACCTGGCAATCGAAGGTCGTGGCCCGGATCCCGTTGGCAAACCCCGACACCTCGGGGATCCTCGTGAAACTACGAACCGACACGTCGATTGCCTGGAACGATTCCATCGCTTACGGAAGTCTTTACGACACCCGTGATGGTCAGGTCTATCGCACCGTGAAAATAGGGTCGCAGACCTGGATGGCAGAGAATTTGAACTACCGGAATTCCGTTGGAACGAAGGATACATTGGGGAGGTGTTACAGCTTTAGTCCGGAATCATGCAAGAAATACGGCCGGTTGTACACCTGGCTGGAGGTGATGGCAGGTGCAGCTTCCACCACCAAGTCCCCCAGCGGGGTAAAGGGAATCTGCCCATCAGGATGGCATGCTCCCAGCGATGGTGAATGGAGCATTTTAATCGCCAGAGTAGACGGGGACAGTCGCGCAGGATCAAACAGGGAGGCTGCCGCATTGAAGTCGGCAAGTGGGTGGAATCTATATGGTGGAAGCCCCCGCAATGGAATCGATTTGTATGGATTTTCGGTAGTTCCCGGCGGTGACCGGAGCTATGGTGATTTCGCCTCTGTTGGGGACGATGCAACCTTTTGGACAGTCTCGGATGATTGGGATGTGATCGAGGGTGCCGCCACGCAGGCTTGGCGGCGCTTTATTGGCAACACATGGGATGATGTCGGCCGGAACACCCAAGACAAGACGTTTGAATTTTCGCTGCGGTGCTTGCAAAATTGAATGTGACATGACGGAAATTGTCGGAGCGCTTTGCGCTAAGGACGGTTGGCACCATAGGTGCCCCGCAGCCAACTTCAAACCAAGGCGGTCGGCAAGCTCCCTTCGACGGGCATCGCACCGCTCGGTATGTTCTGGACCGATTCTGATTCCTAGCCGAACCCAGATGCCAATGTCCAACCGGGCACCAAACGGTGCACTCCCGTATCAGCCGAGGTTCTGCAGAGCCTGTGCGAAATCCGCCAAAAGATCCTCGATGTCTTCGATGCCCACCGAGATGCGGATCAGGCCTTCGCGGATGCCCATGGCGGCGCGGCGTTCGCGTCCCAGTTCAAAGAAAATGGTGGGGGCCACCGCGATCCCCAAAGTCCGGGTGTCGCCAAGATTTGTGGAGTTCACCACCACCTTGAGGCTCGACATGAACGCGATCGGATCGTACTTGTCGTCTAGCGCGAACGATAGGAGCGCGCTGGGGCGTTTGAACAGACGCTTGGCGAGCGCGTGTTGGGGATGGGTGGAAAGACCCGGATAGTTCACTTCCACCACGGCCTTTTGGCTGGCCAAGAATTCGGACAGTTTTTGGGCGTTGTCGCTAGAGCGTTCCAGGCGCAAGGCCATGGTTTCGGAACCCAGCGACAAGGTATTGGCGGCTTCCGGCGAGAGGGTGCCGCCAAAATCCCGAAGTCCCTTGCGGCGCAGTTGGACCAATCCCCATTGTTCCACGGCTGTGGATGCCTTGTATCCCTCAAAGATGCCGGGGTCGTTGCTCCAGTCGTGGACGCCGCAATCCGTGACGCTGCCGCCCAACGCCGCTCCGTGCCCCCCGATGTACTTGGAAAGAGAATTGACAGAAAATGTCGCCTTGGCCAGTTTCGGTTGGTACAGGTACGGAGAAGTCACCGTATTGTCCACCACGTAGAGGAGATTGCGCTGGTGGCACAAATCACCGATCCGTTCCAAGTCGGCGACCTGGGTCGCGGGGTTGGCGATCGTTTCCACCAACACCAGCCGGGTCTTGGGGGTGATGGCCTCGCGCACCTTCTCCACGTTCGTGGCGTCGACGAACGTCACGGAAACCCCGATCTGTTCCAAAGTGGACAGCATGCTGGCTGTGTTCCCGAACAAGAACTCGCTGGAAACAATGTGGTCGTCGCGCTTTAGGAAGGCGAAAAAGATCGCGCCCAAGGCCGCCATGCCGGTGGCAAAGCACACGCTGCCAATGCCATTTTCAAAGGCCGTGACCCGGTTCTCGAGGGCTTGGACAGTCGGATTGGCTTGACGCGAATAGGCAAAACCCTTTTGGCGACCTTGAAAAATCGCCGCCAGATCCTCGGCGTTCTCGTAGCCAAAGGCGATGGAGGTGTGGATGGGTTTGTGCATCGCTCCATGCTCGGGCTTGGCCCAACGATCCAGGTGCAACGCAGTGGTGGTAAATCCTTTGGCAGTCATTCCCCAAAGGTACTTGCACAAGACTTAGGTGTATTGATTTCGGCCAACTCCTCGTTGTGTTGTGACTTCGCTCCCGAAGCCGTCCCGCAGGGACGCTGAGGGAAGGCCAAGAAGCCGCCGCAAACCGGTCCTGACGAAGGTTATGAGCGATGCAGACGCCGCGACCCCGACCCGACGGCGTCCGCTTCGGGACGCCGAGGGAAGGGGGAGCAAGTATGCGCGCTCAGAACCAAGTCAGATTAGCACTGGGAGTGGCCGCAGCTGGTACAATGCATGCACCCTTCTTCCCGAATGAACGTCGCCTCGCCGCAATTGGGGCACAGGTCCGCGTGGGCCGTGGGGCGGAAGTCCAGTTGGACCTGGGTCGGAGCCACTTCCACCGAAGACGATTCCTCGCTAGCGGATTCGGGGGCGCGGGCCTTCAAGACTTCGTCGATGGCCAGGGCGATGGCGTCGGGGAGCGACCGCACGGCGTTCTTGCCAAAGCCGTGTTGGCGGGATCCACCGATTCCACCCAGTTGGTTTTGGATCTCGCGCAAGCGCTCCATGGGCGAAAGAGGCGAGGCGATGCGAAGCACCAGGGACATCAGTCGACCCATGGCTTCGCCCAAGGCGGTGATGTCGGATCCGGCCTTGCCTGCGGTCAGGAAAATTTCCAGCGGTTCGCCTTGTTCGTCGTCGTTCACGGTGACAAAAACTGACCCCAGAGGGGATTGCTTTTGGACCGTCATGCCACGGCTCACCTTGGGGCGGGGGCGGATTTTGGGCTGGTTCCAGAGGTTGGCGGCGTTGGTGTGGAGATCCTTGAGGGCCTTGGTTTCCAGATTCGCCTTCGACTCCTGTTCGGCCTCGGCCAAGCCTTTGACATCTTCCTTCTTGCGATGCAGAACTTGTTCGTCGCGGGAACCGTCGCGGTAGATCGTGCCGCCCTTGCAGCCGTGCTTGTACATGTACGCGTACAAGGCGCTGGTCTGCTCGATGGTGTAGTCTTCGGGAACATTGCAGGTCTTCGAGATGGCCGAATCGATCCAGCGTTGGAGAGCGGCCTGGACCCGGACATGCTCCATGGGAGTCAGTTCCATCGCGTTCACGAACCAATCGGGCAACGGCTGGCCGGGATGGTCGCGTTCCCAATCCTGGGCCACGGCCACCTTTTCCTCGTGGACGCCCAAGCGCGACTTGCGGAAGTAGCTCCAGGAGAAGTAGGGCTCCACGCCGGTGGACGTGTTCACCATCGTGCCCGTGGTGCCGGTGGGAGCCACCGTGAGCAGGGTGACGTTGCGCAACCCCTTCTTGCGCACCGCGTCGCGGACAAATTCCGGCATCCCCATCATGTAGCCCGACTGGAGGAGCTTCTCGGCGTCCAACAGCGGGAACGAGCCTTTTTCGGCGGCGTTGTCCGCGCTCGCGAGGTAGGATTCGGTGGCGATGAACTCGCCGACCCTGTCGATGAACGCGATGCTTTCGTCCGACCCATAACGGACCCGGCAGCGCACCAGCAGTTCGGCCAATCCCATGATCCCCAGGCCCACGCGCCGTTCGGCCTGCTGTTGGCGCTGGTTCTCTTCGAAGAAGTAGGGGGTGGCGTCGATCACGTTGTCCAGGAATCGGACCGAATAATGGATCGCCTTGCGCAAATCTTCCCAAGCGACTTCGCCGGAATCTGTCGCGAAGCGTCCCAGGTTGATGGCGCCCAGGTTGCAGATTCCCCAGCCCGGCAGGGGTTGTTCGCCGCAGGGGTTGGTGCAGATCAGTTGGCTGAAGTACCAGCTGTTGGACTGCTTGTTGGCGCGGTCGATAAAGAACACGCCGGGCTCGGCCGAGGTCCAGGCCGACTCGATGATGCGGTCCCAGATCTTGCGGGCCTTCACCACCTTGTGGACGATCACAGGACGACCCGCGCTCTTCCACTTCTCGATGTCGCCATCCCAATCGCTGTTGTAGGCGGGGTGCATCGGATCGGGGAAGATCAAGGGCCAATCGGCGTCCGCTTCGACCGCCTCCATGAACGGATCGGTGATCCCCACGGAAATGTTGGCGTTGGTGATCTTGCCGGCTTCGCGCTTGGCGTCGATGAAATCCAACACATCGGGATGCCAGACGTTGGTGATCAACATGAGAGCTCCGCGACGGCTGCCGCCTTGCTCGATCAAGCCCGTCACGAACGAATAAAGCCCGCCCCACGAGGTGGATCCCGACGAGCGGCCATTCACTCCTTTGACGTAGGCATGGCGCGGGCGCAAGCTGGAAAGATTGATCCCCACGCCGCCGCCGCGGCTCATGATCTCCATCATCTGCTGGAGAGTTTCCACAATCCCCTTGCGGCTGTCCTTGGGAGAGGGCACCACGTAGCAGTTGAAGAACGTCAATTTCTGGTCGGTTCCGGCGGCGTTGAGGATTCGCCCACCCGGCACGAACCGCCATTCGTCCAACAACCAGCGGAAGCGGTCTTCCCATTCCTGTTTGGCGGCAGGAGTGGTTTCCATCGCCGCGATGCCGCGCGCGACTCGGGCCATCATCTGGTGCGGAGACGTTTCCAAAGGCTTGTCGACGTCCTCCATCCCCTGCTCGGTCTTGGTGCCGTCGCGCAGCTCGATCTCGACCCGATCGCCCAAGATGGCCTTCACGTTTCCGACTTCCCGTTGGCGTGTCTTCTGGTTCACGCACACGATCACCAAATCCCCGACGGAGAGCGACTTCTTGGTCATGTCCTTGAGCGCGTAGCGATCCAAGAAGATCATTTCGCCCAGGTCGTTCAACAGAGGCTTTGAGGAGGCGCTGGGGGAGACGGATGTTTTAGAAGCCACCATTGGATTCCTCAAAGCGTTTAGGACTGCGCTGCCGGTGTTTTGGTCGAGTTCCACGGGTGCGGGTAAGGTGCCTCGTGGTGTAAAAGTTGAAGAAAGAGAATAGGAGGTTAATTCCGGGGCGTCAAGCAATTTTCTCGGAAAGAATTTTCGGGTTAAACAAACAGAAGTCAACTGGCAAGATCCAAAAATCGACTATTGGTAGCGTTCTCCAAGAGTGGACCCCCTACATCTTGTGGAAGAAGGCGTTAGGGGTTCTAAGTGCTTCAGTCACACTTCATCCACAACTTGTCCACGAATCGAGCGAGTTTATCCCCAAAGAATAGCAGGAGATCCGGTAAGGGAAATGGAATTAAAGTGGAATATCGAATGTCATTTTATGCGAATTACAAATAGATGGGTTGGAATGATGAAAGGTTTAAAATTTGGGATAAACTGGTTGCTGATATGGGCTTAGATGCCGTGTTCTCAGGTCTCACCTCCAAAGATTCTGGTCCAGTTGGTTGGGGTTCGCTACCGGAATCGGGTCGCGGGATGCATTTTTCCCCTTCTGGGGCATTTGCCAGGGCCGGTTCGTTACCCGTCGTCGCCTCCCCGGATTTTTTTAGAAGGAGTACCTCATGTCCATTGGCATCGGCATCATCGGTGTGGGAACGGTCGGATCAGGAGTGATGGAGCTCTTGCAAACTCGTGCCGCCACCTTGGGGGCTGCTTCTGGTTTGGAAATCCATTTGGCGAAGATCTGTGCCCGGTTTGACTCCGAACTGGCTCCTTATGCCCAAGCAGGTCTTTCTACAACCAAGGATGTCCAGGAGCTTCTGACCGATCCGGATGTCCAGATCGTCGTCGAACTAGCCGGCGGATACGACCTTCCCAAATCCTGGGTTTCCCAGGCTTTGATGGCCGGCAAGGCCGTGGTGACCGCCAACAAAGCCATGTTGGCCAAGTACGGCGGCGAGTTGTTTCCGTTGGCCGCCAAGCACGGCACCGAAATTCGTTTCGAGGCCTCGGTGGGTGGGGCCATCCCCATCATCCGCGCTTTGCGCGATGCCTTTGTGGCCTCCGACGCCCGCAGCCTGGCCTGCATCATCAACGGGACATCAAACTTCATCCTAACTCGTATGGCCGAAGAGGGGATGGGTTTCCAGCAGGCCTTGGCCGAAGCCCAAGCCCTGGGATATGCCGAAGCGGACCCCACCTTTGACGTGGAAGGCATCGATGCCGCCCACAAGGTGGCGATCTTGGCGAGCCTTTGCAGTCGCAAACGGGTCGATTTCCAAAAGATGCATGTCGAGGGAATCACCCGCATCACCGCCGCGGATGTCGCGGGGGCCAAGGAAATGGGTTGTGTGATCCGTTTGTTGGGCTTGGTGGAAGTCCACGAAGATGGGGTGGACGCCCGCGTCCATCCCTGTTTGGTTCCCAAACGCCACCCTCTGGCCGGGGTGAACGGGGCGTTCAATGCCGTGTTCATCGATGGCTCGACCACCGGCCCGAGTTTGCTCTACGGCAAGGGCGCCGGTCGACTTCCCACTGCCAGTGCGGTGGTCGCCGACATCTTGGACGCGGCTCGACGGATTCACCTCAAAGCTCCTGTCGTCGATCTGTCCTGGTTTGGCGGGGAAGAAGCCAAAATTCGTCCCCTGGACTTGGCGGAAGGACGGTACTACTTGCGCTTCGAAGTGGCTGATCGTCCCGGAGTGCTGGGTCGGGTGGCGACCATATTGGGAACCCAATCGGTTTCCGTGGCTTCGATGGTCCAACACGAAGGGCGTTCGGGAACCACCTCCATGGTGCTGGACACCCATGTGGCCAGCGAGGCTTCCATCCAGGCGGCAGTGACAGAAATTGGCAAAATGCCAGAAATTTCCGCTCCTGCGGTGGTCTTGCGCCATTACGATCGAGGATTCGCCGAGTGACTTCGCTCCGGGCCACCGAGCGCGCCGCATTTGTCGCCTCCGATTTCGTGGCGGGCGCCTTGGCCTTTGCAGGGGTCTTTTGGGTTCGCTACTTCAGCGGTTGGATTCCCGCGGAATACGACCCGGATGCCCGGATCGAGAACGTGTTCGCCCCCACCATCATCCTGAGCTTGGCCTGGATGGCTTGGTTTCTGTTGAACGGGATGTACCGGGATTGGTACTTGGAAAGCCGCTCCAAACAGGTTTTGGTCCTCTTCAAAGCCTGCTTCATGGGAGCTTGGGGGCTTTTACTTTTGATCGCCGGGTCGGATCTTGTCGTCATGATCCCCAAAGGGGAATGGGCCGACGCCTTCACCCGCTCGCGACTCATCACGGTGACAAGCTACGGCGCCTTGATGTTCGCGTGTGCCGGCCTGTTGAGGCTTTCCATCCAATCGTTCACGCGTTCTTTGCTGCGGTCGGGCAAAGGACAGGAATTGGCCGTGCTGCTGGGAGCCAATGAGCAGGGGGAGCAGACCGCTTTGCGCTTGCAGATGCGACCCGTCTTGGGAATGAAGCCCGTCGCCTTTCTTGACCAGGATGGAAAACGCACGGGGATGGACCATGCCGGTCTCAAGATTTTGGGGAAATACTCCGACCTGCCTCGGGTGCTGGAAGAAACCCACGCCAATCACGTGGTCATCTGCCATTCCACCTCTTCCCACAACGAGATCCTGCGGATCTTGTCGTATCTCGAAGGTCGGCACGTGACCGTTTACGTGATTCCTGATCTCTACGACGTGCTTTCGGGGCACTTGCGCACCATGAGCCATCATCAGGCTGGTTTGTTGGTTTTGTTCCAACACCATTTGCCCGGATGGCAAGCCGGTCTCAAACGCGCCATGGACCTGGCCTTCTCCTTTGCCATCCTGTTGGCGGCCTTGCCGGCTTTGCTGTTGGCCATGTTGGCGATCAAGCTCGATTCCCCGGGGCCCATTTTTTACAGCCAGGAACGAATTGGCCAATACGGGCGTCGCTTCCGGGTCTGGAAGTTGCGGACCATGCGGACCGATGCCGAGTTGGCGGGGCCGCAATGGGCGGGCAAGAAGGACAACCGCATCACCCGATCGGGAAAACTTCTTCGCAAATCACGGTTGGACGAGGTGCCCCAACTTTGGTGCGTGTTGCGCGGGGACATGGCTCTGGTGGGGCCGCGGCCGGAACGGGAATATTTTATCGAAAAACTGCGCGACCAAGTGCCGCTCTACATGCGACGCTTGAAGATGAAGCCCGGCTTGACGGGTTGGGCGCAGGTCACTTTGGGTTACGACAATTCCATCGAAGACGTGAAGAAAATGGTGATGGCTGACCTGTGGTATTTCGAAAACCTCTCTCTCTCCCTCGACCTCCAAATCCTGTTCCGGACGATTTGGGTGGTGTTGACGGGGAAGGGAGCCAATTGACCCAGGGTGTCCCCGTCGGCGAGCCAATCGGTTCATGAAACGCCTTCTGCCTTTCCCCTTCCTTGTGTTGGTTGTTCCTGTGGTGTTTTTTGGGAGCCTAGGAGGGATGGTTTATTTGCGCAGCCAACAGGCGGCCTTGGATCAGGATCTGGTTCAAGCTTGGCAAAGGTTTGGTTTGGGCCTCAAGTGCGCTATGGAATCTTTCGGGGAGGTTCCTCCCCCCGAATTGGAGCCGGGGGAACTTTCGCGAGGAAACGTCGACACCGTTTTGCAGGAACGCTTGAGTGCGATTGGTTTGCACATCGACAGCTTGTGTCGGGGAACGGCTTTGCGTGGCTTCAATTCGAACCGTCTCGATTCGCTGCGGGAATCCCTGCGGCGTGATCGCGAACATTTGGGATTGGCACTTTCTCGTTATCGCACCGAGCGCCAATCGTATTATGGGAAGTGGCTTCTCAAGGGCTTTCCGGTCCGGTAAACAAGGCGCTGCTTCGCAACCGCGAATGGCGTGCAAGTTGTCGAAGGGGCTTTTGGAGGGTACATCTCTAGGAGGGAAAGGTGGATTGCCTTTCCAAGGAGGTATGACCGATGACAAACCGCATCACCCTGGGATTCCTTTTCATTGTTGGTGCGGCCTTGGCCGCCCCTGAAACCGAGGTCACGATCTACAACCAGGATCTGGCTTTGATCAAGGATCACCGGACTCTGGATTTGGCCAAGGGCCGTCAAGAATTCGCCTGGGAAGGCGTCGCCCAGACCTTGGACGCCACTTCGGCTTCGTTCGGAAGTTCGAGCGCCTGGTCGGTCGAGCAGAATTACCGCTTCGACCTGGTCAGCCGTTCAGTTCTGCTTGCCAAATACTTGGGCAAGGAAGTGCAGCTGGTCCATGAAACCGTGGCCCAAGACGGGAAAACCGTTTCGACGACCGTGTCGGGACGGATTTTGTCCATCGAGGGAGAGCGGATCACCTCGCTGCAATCGGACGGGAAGATTTTGTTGGATCCGCCGGGAAGGGTGGTTTTGCCGAGCCTTCCGGAGGGGTTGTTGGTCAAACCGTCGCTGGTGTTGGATCTGGAAAGCCCCAAAGGTGGCAAGACCGACGCCGAGCTTCGCTACCTGTGCAGTGGGTTTTCCTGGAAGGCGGATTATGTCGCGGTCCTCGATTCGGCAGGCAAATCGATCGACTTGGATGGCTTGGTGACTTTGCAGAACCGCTCGGGCGCGTCGTTCCAAAATGCCAAATTGAAACTGGTGGCCGGAGATGTGAACCGGGTCCACGAGCGGTCCAGAAACGACGGAGACGGGGTCTACATGCTTGCCGATGCGGCTCCCATGGCGAGTCGCGCCAAGATGGTCGCTCCCGCTCCCCAGTTCCAGGAGCAGGGGTTGTTCGAATACCACCTGTACGAATTGCAGCGCCCCACCAATCTGCTCGACAACGAACAAAAGCAAGTCAGCTTGCTCACCGCCCAAGATGCCAAGGCGGTCACGCGCTACGTGTTCGACGAAAGCCTTTACCAGAAATATTGGTGGTGGACCCGCGAGACCGATTCTCGTGACGGGTTGAAGTGCGGGGTCCTGTTGGATGTCGCCAACCGCGAAGAAAACCATTTGGGAATCCCTTTGCCCAAGGGCAAGGTTCGGGTTTACAAAGAAGACAAAGGCGGAAGCCTCCAGTTTGTGGGCGAAGATCTGATCGACCACACGCCGCGAGGCGATACCCTCCATCTTTCGCTGGGCCAGGCGTTCGAGTTGCGCGGCAAGCGAGTGGTGGAATCGTCCGACCAAAACGGACAGCAGAAGACAGAAACTGTCCGGGTCGAATTGCGCAACGCCAAGGACCAGGACGTTGTGGTCGAGGTGATCGAACATCAAAGTTGGCCCACTTGGAAAGTGAAGGATTCCTCCCAGAATTTCGAAAAGCGCGACGCCTCCACGATCGTCTTCAAGGTCAAGGTCCCCAAGCGCGGCCAGGCAAGCGTGAGCTACACCTACACGGCGAGCTGGAAGTAGGGGGGGCCATGTAGTGCCATCAGGCGGGTTGACTGGTTGTGGATGGCTTGGTTCTTGAATTTGACGTACTGGTTTAGGTCGGGAGCGAAGAGTATTGTAGACCCCCTCGAAGGAGGTTGCATGGAAGAGAATTTCATCGATTTCTTCGAATGGGAGAGTGGACGAGCTAAATTGGTGGCCTGGACCATTCCTTGTTGATTCACCAACATTGAAAGACGTTGCATTGACCACCCGGCGAATCTGTACAGTGCGGCGAGGTTGTATTTGGCGGCAGGCCCCCACCGACCACGGATTTTCCCCTCTAACGCGATCGGTCGCTTACGATTGGGTGGGCTTTCGGGCCATCCGGAACTTGTCCCAAGAAGTGGTGTTGGATCTGGCTCATCCCGACAACCAACAAGCTTGGGAAACCTCCACCGGTTGGTCTAAAACTGCCGACGGCATCGCGACCTCCCAAAACCAGGCCGATCTGGCCACCCGCGTGTTGGGGGTCGATCGCAACAATGGCGGCGTGTGGATCGATGAAGAATTCCGGGTGGTGGCATTGGCAACCAATCCCGTCCCCACCTTGACCTGGGGGATCCAGGACGCCGCAGGTTTGGGGCAGTACCGCATTCGCTTGACCCCAGCTGGTAACCAGTCCACCTGGAGCCTGGAAGTTTGGAGGACCACGGGTTGGGTCACGCTGGCCGATGCTCCTGGGAACTCGCTACCCTCGGGTCGTTGGCTGCGCTTGCGCCTGGAAGGTCTCCCTGATCTGGCCCATGGGGGCGCCGAAACCCGCACCCAAACCCACCAAGTTTTGCAGGGCAGCAGCGTCACGGCCTCTTGCCTCGTGTGCAGCTTTGACCAAACCACCAACTGGACCTCCAACGGTGCGCGGTTGGCTAGCCCCATCCAAAAGACCGAAGGCCAGCAGTCGCTGGGCTTTTGGGTCAGTGGTTGGACCCCGATTGCCAGTGTCCCCTTCTCGACCACCACCGTGCGGGGAACCGGAGCGCATCTGGGGTTGGATGTGTTTGTTCCCTGGCCCCAGTCCAACCCTACGTGGTTGGGCAGTGTCCAGCTGGGCGTAAATTGCCCTTCGGCCGGGATCTGGAACCAGTCCCTGGGCCAAATGGATTTGACCCATCTCTTTGTGAACGAGTTCAACTCCCTCACCTTCCCGCTGAATTCCCAATTACAACAGGTTTTGAAGGAAAACCATCCCGATTTCCAGTGGACGATCAACGTCAACAGCAACCAAGGGGCTGGGTGGTTCCGCCTGGATAATTTGAGGTTGTTGCCATGAAACGGGGGGTAGCCTTCGCGCTTTTCTTTGTAATTTCCGCCGCTATAGGATTGGTTAGCTGCGGTTTTGAATGGAATCCTGGTGATGATTGTGCCGGGGGGTGTCGAACGGTCGTACCCATGAATACTGAGGATTCACTGGACTTGCTTGCCTTTGCCGCAGCCAGCGGATTCCAATTGGACCCGCGATCGATGGGGATAACTGATTCTGAAGGGAGAATAATCAGTTTAGGCTTCAACCGTGGAGGTGGTAAGCTGGTTTTCCGGTCTCCTTTTCGTCTACCTAAATTGAAGTCGGTTTCGATTTCCGGTGTTGACACATCCATCTGGCTGATGCCGCGAAGGAATTTTCAAACTATTAGGATGAACTTCGATGGGGGGCTTGGAGCTTACCAATGGGTGATTGATGGAGTCGATACTGTAGCCACCCTTAACGTTATTGGAGTTTTGATAAGAACTAATTCTGGTTATCGGTTTGCTGATTCTGCTCGTGAATTGGAATTAATCTCTAAAATTCGGGTTTCGGAATATTTGTGGATTGGCAATTTTGAGTTACGAAGCGTACCAGAATGGCTCTATCGAAGTCCGGGGACCATGAAACTTGATGTATCGGGTAGTTATCTCTGCTCAGTTCCTGATTCGGCACGTCAGTTTTTAAATGCTCGCTCCCCTGGGTGGGAGGACCACCAATCTTGTCGCACTTGCCCCAATGGTGCCCGTATCCCTTGGCCGGATTCGTGTCCATAGCCTATGGTAGCCTTCATCTCAACAGCAACCAAGGGGCTGGGTGGTTCCGTTTGGATCATTTGAGGTTAGGTAGATGCCTCCAGGTGGGTTTTTGTTTCGTGAGCCATAAACCGCCGAATGATGTCACGGCCTTGTTGATACCTCCAATTTTGATTGCGTTATGAATGACCCATTTGATAGGGATATTTGCTCGCGGGCCATAACGCAATTCCATCAAATTGTGTGATCGCTGTTTCCCTGGTTAGGGAATCTTAAATTGGGAACGTTGAGAAACACGGAAGAAATTAAAAAAAATCTCAAGAGTATGTTGTACTTCGTGGCGTACAAGATGTAGATTCAAAAAATGGAGAACACAATGAACATCCTTCAAGACGTTTGCCCAATCTCTGATTTTCGTGAAAATGCATCCTCAATGGTTGCAAAAGTTCGGGCGGATAATCGCCCGCTGATCATTACGCAATATGGAAAATCTACTGCTGTATTGATCTCCGCGGAATCATTTCAAGAAATGCTAGATCGAATTCAAATTCTTACGGATATTGCTGAATCAGAAGAGGAAATAGCCAATGGAGGCGGTGTTGAGCAGGGTGAATTTGTTAAAGAATTGATGAAGGAATACAAAGCATGAGGATCATTTGGACCACTGCTGCCCAAAGAAAGTTGCGTGAAATAATGAACTACATATCTATTGATAGCCCTTCTGAAGCAGTTAAATATGGTCAAGAAATTTTCAGCAGAACCAATAATCTATTAGAATTCCCTGACTCAGGAACGGTCTTTCAAGCCACGGAACATAGAGTGATAAGAAAAATTATTATTGGGAAAACGAAATCAATATTTTATCGCATTCACAATGCGAATATTTATTTCCTCGCGCTCCACGACAATAGGCAAGCCCTAAAAGAAATAAAAATATAATTCGGAACAATTTGATTTAATGGAATGACGGCCATTGTGACCACGAAACCTTACGTGACAGTTCCATGTTGATGCCGAGGCGACGGTGAGCTACACCTACACGGCGAGCTGGAAGTAGGCGCAAGGCTTCATCGGCCTCCCCCCTTGGCAGCGTTTTGGCAAAAGGGGCCCGTCACCGGATGGCGCCTTCTCAGTGCATCTGAGGCACCATGGCACGTAGCCGGTGTCCGTCAGGATCTGTCACCGTGAAGGCGGTTCCGAAATCGAGATCGACAATGTCTTGCAGGAGAGTGGCGCCAGATTTTGTCCAGGCGTCCCGCATTTGGGCAAGCGTTTCCTTGGTTTGGACTTCAATGCACAATTCCGAGCGCGCCCCGGTTCCGATGGATGTGGGCTCGACGCCTTGTTCCTGCCACAAGCCAAGCATGTGGCCGTCGGACAATTTGAAAAAGGCGAAGGTGGGGGAAACATCCAGCGGGGCGATCCCCAAGATCTTTTCGTAGAACGTCGCGCTGGCAGCGGGGGAGGATACATACAGAATGGTGAACAGTGACATGGCTTGATCTCCTGATGGGTTTCTCCAGATCCGATCCTTGGTCCGGTCGAAGGAATATACCCGACGCGACTGGACAGAGGAGGGCAGCCCTAAATCAAGAGTTAAAGTTCTAGATCTTCTTTCCCTTGACTCGACCCAATACACAACTGCCGCGAGTTCTCATCGGGCGTTGGACGAGAAGGATGGGGATCGAATTTTCGCTTCCCCCTTCGGCCTCGCTCAGGACAGGCCAGAGGACCTCAATGGCAGATACAGCTCGGCGGACACCTTGGGTGCCAAGGTCGCGCAAGAATCCTAGGGCGCCATCACCTTGGACTTGGTCCGGTTGTGGGCGGCCTTGAACTTGAACTGGACGTGCTGGTTCAGGTCGCGTGAGAAGAAATGCTCCCGCGAGCCGTCGTCCTTGGCCACGAAGTAGAGCCAATTCCCTTCGGTATCCGGATGGAACGCGGCCATCAGGGCTTCGCGTCCGGGATTGGCGATCGGGCCCGGGGGAAGTCCCGCGTAAAGCCGGGTGTTGTAGCGCGAATCCAGGGCAAGCTCGGATTTTTTCAGCGATCCGGTGAACTTCCCCAGCGCGTAGCGCACGGTGGGATCTGCGCCCAGGGGAATTCCCTGTTGCAGGCGTTGCCAAAAGACACCGGCGATCCGCGGGGCTTCGGCGCGCACGGCGGCCTCGCGTTCCACAATGCTTGCCAAAGTCACGGTGCCATGCCAGCCGTAAGTTTTGACCACCGGACTGGAACTGTCGCCCACCTGCGCCAGCACCTGCATCTGGTGGCGAAACAGAATGCGGGCCACCTCGAACGGAGTCTCGGTTCCGTCGAAGAGGTAGGTGTCCGGAAACAAATAGCCTTCCAGGCCGGTGGTGCCGGGAATCCCGAGCATTCGAGCGGTCGCGGTGTCGGTGCACAAGGCCGCGAAACGGGCCGAATCAGCGACTTGGGCACGTTGTAAAATTCCGGACAAATCCTGACAAGTCCGGCCTTCCGGAAACGTCGCTCGCAATCCGGGGCGCGAGGGGCCCGAAAGAATGGTCACCGCGTCCCAAACCGACATCGACCCGTGGAGCTGGTAAAAGCCGGGGTGGAGCTTGCGGTCCAGTCCGCGAAACCGGGCGACAAGCCGAAAGGGAACGGTTCCCCAAGAGGGAATGCGTCCTTCCTCCACCAAGCGGGACGAAATCGCGCGGATGCTTTCTCCGGGCCGCATTCGCCACATGGATACCGGTCCCGAGGCTTTGGGTTGGGTGATGAAATGCCTGGTGGCGGCAATGGCGACAAGAGTCATGACAAAAAATGTCAGCAATGGACGTTTCATCAGAACAGACTCGGGCCTTTGCGTACCGGAGCGTTGACATTGCTGTCGACCTTGCCGGAAGTGGATTTGGGTGAATTGTTCGGCGTCTTGGGGGAGGTGGCCCCCGCAGGTGGGACCGGAACCGATGGCGCCTTGACGAGCCGGGCTCGGGAAGCGGAATCCATGCTCGATTGATCCAGGTTGGGATTTCCTGCCACCCCAAATTCCAAGCGCTGTTCGGCGCAAGTGCCGTCGGCCTTGGGTTTGGCGCAAGCCGTGAAACTCACCACCCGAGAAGGTCGGGGCCATTCGACCGGCTGTTTGTTGCGGTGGGCGGCCTTCATGACATCGATCCAGATGGGAAGCGCCACCTTGGCTCCGGTAAAGCCGGGCCCCAGTTTCTTCTTCTGGTCAAAGCCCATCCACACGCCACAGGTGTAGATCGGGGTGTACCCGATGAACCAGGCGTCGGTGTAGTCGTTGGTCGTTCCCGTCTTGCCGCCCGCGGGAAAGGTGAAGCCCGCAGAAATGGCGCCATACCCGGTGCCGTGGCGGATCACGTCGCGCATCATGTCCAACAGCACGTAGGCGTTGGCGCTGTCCATGACCTTGGAGGACTTGAGGTTGGAACGCTCCATCAAGGCGCCGTCCTGCGAGGTGATCGAATCCCACAGCCGAGGTTCGTAGCGAGTCCCCAGGTTGGCGAAAGAAGAATAGGCCGAGGTCAATTCCAACAGGTTCACGTCCGCCGATCCCAGCGAAAGCGAGAACACTTTTGGCAAAGGCGAACGAATTCCCGCCCGGCGCGCCAGGTCGATCACACCGTCGATCCCATAGCGGATTCCGGTTTGGATCGCTGGCATATTTTTGGAGAACATCAACGCCCGGCGCAGGGTGATCGGGCCTTCGTAGCTGGCGTCGTAGTTGTGGGGAGTCCACAGTTTTCCGGTCCCGTCGTCGATCGCCACCGTGTCGTCCAGCACGATGTCGGAAGGCAGCGCGCCGTGCTCGATGGCCGCCCCGTAGACAAATGGCTTGAAGGTGGAGCCTGCCTGGCGCTGGGCCTGGACGGCGCGGTTGAACTTGGAATTGTCAAAGCTCTTGCCGCCAACCAGGGTGCGGACCTGGCCGGTCTTGTTCTCGATCAAGATCACTGCCGCCTGGACCGGATAGTATTCCAGGGTATCGGCCAGCTCGACGGAATCCTTCCAAGTTGTGCGGTGTTTTTCCTTGAGGTAGAGGGCGAACAGGGAATCGAGCTTGATGGCGGCCACCGAATCTTTCATGTTGTAGCGCTTGCCGAGCTTGAGCTTGACCACCACTCTCCGGTTCACTTGCTTCTGCACGTCCCAGGTCCACTTGGCCACGGCGGAATCCGCCGCCAGTTGGATTTTGCGGTCCACCGGCAAATGGACCACCAACCCCTTGTGGTACAACGCCTCTTCGCCCCAATCCTTCTCAATGTGTTGGCGCACGACTTCCAGGAAATAGGCTCCGTCCGAATTCGCGCGCCTGGTCTTGATCGCCTTGACCGGAAGTGCCGATGCCTCCTGGGCCTGGGCTTTGCTGATGTAGCCTTCTTCGGTCATGGCTTTGAGGACCGTGTTGCGGCGTTTCTGGGTGGCTTCGTTGTGGCGATCTGGCCGGTATTTTTCGGGGGATTGGATCATTCCCGCCAAGGTTGCCGATTCGACCAAATCGAGCTTCCAAACGTCCTTGCCAAAATAGATGCGCGAGGCGGCCTGCATCCCGTAAGCGCCATTCCCCAGGTAGATCTCGTTCAGGTAAAAGGTCAAAAGTTGTCGCTTGGTGTAGTAGCGTTCCAACTTGACCGCCGTGATCGCTTCCTTGATCTTGCGCGACAGCTTTTTCTGCTGGGTCAGGAAGACGTTTTTGGCCAACTGCTGGGTCAAGGTCGATCCGCCTTGGCGTCGTCGTTTGATGACCGTGTTGATCGCCGCCCCGACGGTGCGGTAAAGGTTCATTCCCCAGTGTTGGTAGAACTTGCGGTCTTCGATCGAAAGGACCGCCTGCTGAAGGTTCATGGGGATCGAGTCCAACGGGACCCAATTTCGTCGTTCGACGAAAAACTCCCCGAACGGCATGCCGTCCTTGTCCAGAACCTGGGTCGACAAGGTCGGAGCAATGCTCCTCAGGTCTTCCAGAGGCGGAACTTCCTTGTTGTAGTGGAGGAAAAGCCAGCCCACGATCAGGAGTCCCGTAAGCAAGGGAACAACCAGAGCCGCGAGGCAGACTAGGTAGAGTTTTGTGGAAAAACGCAGGTCGGCGATGGCCATGTTCCAGCAAAGTTAGACCAACGTTCTTACTTTACAGGGATATGTACGTGCCAGGCCCAGACGGAAACGTTTTTTCCCCCTTGAACGAACCCGACGAACAGGGGCGTTTTGGCAATTTTGGGGGCAAATTTGCTCCCGAAGTGTTGATGCCCGCCTTGGAGGAGCTGGAAGCGGCCTGGCGATCCGCCCGCCAAGATCATGCCTTCCTGGCCGAGTACGAAGGCTTGCTGGCCGATTTTGTCGGGCGTCCCTCTCCGATTTATGAGGCCAAACGCCTATCCCGGGAGCTTGGTGGGGCCAAAATTGTCCTCAAGCGGGAAGATTTGAACCACACTGGTGCCCACAAGATCAACAACGCCCTTGGCCAATGCCTTTTGGTCCAGCGCATGGGAAAGCACCGCGTCATCGCAGAAACCGGTGCCGGTCAACACGGTGTGGCTACCGCGACGGCTTGTGCGCTGTTCGACCTGGAATGCGTCATCTACATGGGTCGTGTGGATACCGAACGCCAAGCCGTGAATGTCGAGCGAATGAAGATGCTCGGTGCCACGGTGGTCCCCGTCGACCAAGGCAGTCGCACCCTCAAGGATGCGGTGAACGAAGCCATGCGCGACTGGGTCACCAACGTGCGCGACACCCACTACGTGTTGGGAACCGCCTATGGTCCGCACCCGTTTCCGTGGATGGTCCGCGAGTTCCAGCGCGTGATCGGGCGCGAAGCCCGGGCCCAGATGCTGGCGAAGTTCGGCAAACTTCCCACTTGCGTGACCGCCTGTGTGGGAGGTGGCTCCAATGCCATCGGCATCATGTGGGATTTTCTCAAAGATCCGGTTCGATTGGTGGGGGTCGAGGCCGGAGGCCGGGGAATCACTCCTGGCGAGCACGCCGCACGCTTCTCGGGCGGCTCGGTCGGGATTTTCCAAGGATCCAAGTCTTACTTGTTGCAAGACGAAAATGGTCAGGTTCTGGGGACCCATTCGGTGAGCGCCGGACTCGATTACGCCTCGGTGGGCGCCGAGCACGCCTGGCTCCACGATGTGGGGCGGGTGGAATACACCTTTGCCGACGACACGGCGGCCTTGGATGCGTTCCATCGCTTGGCGCGCACCGAAGGAATCTTGCCGGCCTTGGAATCGAGCCACGCGGTGGCCTGGGCGATCGCCCACGCCAAAGACTTTACGGCCGACGAAATCCTCTTGGTCAACATTTCCGGACGCGGAGACAAAGACATCCACACCGTGATGGGGGCCGCTCGTGTCTGATCGATTCGAAATTCGCTTTGGACAGAAACTGTCCAAGGGGCAAAAGCTGTTCGTCGCCTACATCGGGGCGGGAGTTCCCGGGCTTGAGGAATCCGTCGAAGTCGCCCTGGAGCTCGTGAGACTCGGGGTGGACTGCATCGAATTTGGATTGCCGTTTTCCGATCCCTATGGCGATGGCGCCGTGAACCAAGCTGCCGCCGAAATGGGGATCAAAAATGGCGTCACGGTTCCGGTCTACTTCGATTTGATCCGTAAGATTCGGGCCAAAACAGAAATTCCGTTGGTGGCCTTTGGATACTCCAATCCGGTTTGGCAGTATGGACTGGAAAAGTTCGCCCGCGAAGCCGCCGAGGCCGGAATCGATGCGGTTCTTTTGGTCGACATTCCCGTGGAAGAATCCGACGAGTTGGACCGCGCCTGTGCCAAACACGGGATCGCGACCACCTTTTTGACCGCCCCCACCACTCCCGCCAAGCGACTTGAGGCAATTGCCGCACGGGCCCGAGGCTTTGTCTACCATGTCAGCCGCACCGGGGTTACGGGTGAACAATCCAGTCTGTCCCAAACCCTTGGCTCCGAGGTCCAGCTCGTCAAATCGGCGGTCAAGATTCCGGTGGTGGTGGGGTTTGGCTTGAGCACGCCAGACCAGGTCCGCGAGGTTTGCGCCTTCGCCGATGGAGCCGTGGTCGGCTCGGCCATCGTGCGCCGAACCCTTCAAGACAAGCCGACTCAGGCGATCCTGCAAGACATCCGCGAGCTGGTCGGGCCTTTGGTCGAGGCCGCGCGGTGAGCACCGACCTCGCCGCCTGCCGAACCAAGATCGACGCCTTGGATCGTCAACTCTTGCAACTCATGAACGAACGCCAGCGGATCACCTTGGACGTGGTGCGCGCCAAGCGGGAAAGTGGACTTCCGGTCTTCGATTCCGGCCGAGAAGACGCGCTGTTGCAAAAGCTCTCGGAAATCAATCCCGGTCCCATGTCTTCCGACGGAATCCGTCGCATCTGGCTCGCGATCATGTCGGAAAGCCGCATTTACCAGGCGCTTTCCGCAGACCCGTCCGAGGAATCCCGGTGAACCTTCCTCATCGGGTGGTGGTCATCGGCGCGGGCTTGTTGGGCGGATCGTTGCTGGCAGCGCTCCAAACTCGCCGAGGGCCCCAAGGGGCCGGAGTCCATCTTTCGGCGGTGTCTTCGCCCAAGACCTTGGCTGGCTTGCGCGCCCACGGCTGGTGCGACGATCTGTACGACTACGCGAACCTTTCCAAAGCTTGCGACGAAGCCGATCTGGTCCTGCTTTGCACGCCGCTTTCCTGCATCTACGATCAAATCGATTCGATCGCGGCATTTCGCGATCATCTGGCCCCCAACGCCTTGGTGATGGATGTGGGATCGACCAAAGACGAAATTTGTCGCCACGGTTGGGCTGCGTTTCCCGACGAGGGGCCCCAGAGTCCGCGCTTTGTGGGTGGCCACCCGATGGCCGGTTCGGAAAAGTCGGGGCTTTCGGCCGCCGACCCGCTGTTGTATCAATCGGCACTTTGGGTTTTGTGCCCTCCTCCCGATCTTTCTCGGCAACGCTTGGATTCGGTGAAGTTGTTGGTTCAGGCCGTGGGCGCGAGGGTGGCCATCCTTCCGCCCGATCTTCACGATGCGGCTGTGGCTCGCATCAGCCATGTGCCCCAAATCCTCGCCTCGGTCCTGGCGGGTTGGACCTCGAGCGAAGAAACCCTTGCGGAAGCCTCGCTGGCCCTGGCGGCCGGGGGATTTCGCGACATGACTCGATTGGCTCTCTCGTCCTGGAGCGTTTGGCGGGACATCGTAGCCACCAACTCCTTGCAAATCGGCATCGGCCTTCAGGAATTATCCGAGCGACTTGCCGTTTTGGCCCAAACTTCCAAGAGTTGGGCGGTGGACCAAGCCGAGCTTTCCGATTTGGGCGGACCCGAAACGATGCGCCGTTACTTCGAGGTATTGGCCTCGGGTGAGTCCTCCAGCGCCAGTCATTTGCTGCCCAGCGACCCCGCCTTGGGAAGACGGTTGTTGGATTCGGAAAAGGCCTTTCGCGAAACCTTTGCGGGAGGCAAGGCGTTTCGGGAGCGGTTCAAGATGCCGCGCAAAGGAATTGTCCACGACCTGTCAGAATTTGTCGTGCGCCTGGAAGACAGTCCAGGGCAACTGTTGGCGCTTTTGGAGCCATTGGCCAAGGCTTCGGTGAACGTCCAAGATTTGGAAATTTTAAAAGTCCGGGAAGGAGAAAGCGGAACCGTATTGCTCGGGTTCGCGACTCCGGAAGAGGCGGAACAAGCTCGCAAAGTTTTGGGGAACGACAAGTTCCTGGTGATGGATCGATGAAGCTCGAAGTCCGTCGAGCCAAAGCTTTGAAGGGGGAGTTTCGTCTTCCTCCCGATCGCATCCAGGCCCAGAGCGCCGCCCTGTTGGCGATGCTGGCTCCGGGGAAAACGCTGTTGAGGGATTGGCAATCGACCCCGGAATGGGAACATGTTCGGGGCTGGCTTTCCCAGATCGGCGCCATGGCTTCGGTCGATGACGAAGGCCTCGTGGTCGGGCCGCCATCGGACTTGCGCCAACGGTCCGAATTGGTTTTGGATCCCTTCCTCCCGACCCAGTTCGCGGCTGGATTTGTCGCACTGGCCGCCGGTTTTTCCCGACGCGAACAGCCGTTCTCGGTGGTTTGCCCATCCCTTTTGGCCGATTCGGTCACGCCATGGCGCGAGGCCTTGCGCGAAGCCGGATGGGTCTCGCCGGCCTTGGAGGAAGAGGGCGTGGTCCGCTGGACCTTCCACGGCCGCACCCCACCTTTGCGGGCCATGGTCTGCCGGGACGCCAAAACCCGATTTGCCTGGACCTTGGCGGGATTGGCCAGCGGGGACGGCTTGGAATTCCAAGAGCCACCCGGGTGTCCCGATCCGCTGGAGGATTCGCTGCCTTTGTTCGGGCTAAGCGTTGAAAGTCCCAAAGAGGAATTGTCGGTCGAAGAAGAGGAAATGCGTCGGCGGGTGCAACGCATGCGGGGAACCGTGGCTCGCAAGTTGGAAGAACGTCGGGTGCCCGCTGTCCAGGGGCTGCCGCAGGCCGACGTGCGATTGCGGGGCGATTTGGATTTGGCGGGTTGGTGCGCCGTGACCGCGTGTCTGCGTCGCGGGACCGATGCCCTGTTGTGCGATGTCACCCTTCCCGCTTCGCGGGCGGGACTTTTTACCAATTTGCGTCGCATGGGAGCCGACATCGAAATCGTGCGCAAAAGCGAAGCCCGAGGGGTTCCTTCGGGGGACATTCGGTTGCGCCACGGGAGGATGGTCGGTCGCAAATTCGACGCCCAAGATGTGTCGGGTCTGGCTTCTTTCGCGTCCCTGTTGGCGGTCGCCTCGGTGGCGGCCGAGGCCGAAACCGTCCTTTCTGGACTGGCCGAATTGCGCCGGGATCACCATGACCAGCTCGATCCGTTGGCCAACGCATTGCGTGCCTTCAACGTCGCCGTCGGGTTGTTCCCCGACGGGATCGTCTTGCGTGGAGAGGAACAGCCCGGCGCCGAAGCGGTGGATGCCAAAGGGTCTCCCGAGGTGGCCCTGGCGCTCCACGCGTTGGCGAGCTCGTCCCCCGGCAAGACGGATTTGTCGGGAGCCGGAGCGCTCCCGGTGGCATGGCCGCACCTACTGCGAGTGCTGTCGAGCGACGAGGCGTGAAACCAGCGATGGGCAAACCAATCAAACGACTTGGCGTGGTGGCGTTCAAACGCGATTCTCGGGTCGCGAAAGTTGCGGGAGATTTACGGGATTGGGCGATCGCCAAGGGGATCGAGCTATTCTGGCATTCCAGCACCAAACCCGGGGGGCCCAAAGGCTGCCCTGTCGTCACCGATGCGGTCTTGTTGCAGAAGGCCCAAGCGATTCTTTCCATTGGGGGCGACGGGACGTTGCTCTCCGCGGCGCGGTTGGTGGCGGGGCGCCCGATTCCCCTGATCGGTCTCAATTACGGGAGACTTGGATTTCTGGCGGATCTCTCGGGTCATGATGGGATCGAGGTCCTTTCGCAGGTGGTGGATGGATTCC